>NZ_PJCA01000032.1 GCF_002836355.1 Moritella sp. Urea-trap-13 | reverse complement strand
CTGAATCGAAAGATTAAGGCTTTTTTTGTACCTGAAATTCAGGGGTATAAACAAAAAAGATTGTGCAGAGTGGTCGTTCAGTTGGCCAGACTCTCTATAAAAAGACAAGCGGCCAGTCACGCCGGGGGACGCGAGTTGCAGTTGTAAGAAGTCGTCCACTTTCCCTTTGCCAACTAATAAAGAAACCTGAATCAATGATTCAGGTTTTTTTATGCCTGAAATTCAGGCATTCAGAAACACTGATTGTGTGAGAGTTGGCTTTTATGAATAGTATACAGTTGTAGGTTATTCATCAAAAACGTTACGTCACACTGGTGAAGGCGGCACAGGTTCAAATCCCATCTATACACCAAGAATAAAAAAGCCTGAATCTTACGATTCAGGCTTTTTTTATATCTGAAATTCAAAGGTTAAAAAGACTGTCACAATTAAGAGAGGAGCTTTAGAGGTTATAAACCTCTATTTTTTGGTTACTATTTTAATATTATTATTGATCTAAGTTCTAAAAATGGTGATTAATCAGAATATGTAACATTAGATATAATGCCCTAATATAGGCTTTTTAGCGATCTATGTCACACTATTCGACAATGCGTTAAGCTGATGAAAAAGGAGTGTTAGTCGCCGTTTTACTGCTGGTATTATGAGGATAAATCATGCTTTAAACGTTGTAGTTATCGATTGTTAGTACTCACTTTTACGATGTTGGTTGAAAAATAGAATTGTGATACCTTGCGTTAATAATATTAAATGTTGGAATATTTTATGAATGGTTTATGTTTTCAAATCAGTAATTGGATATTGATTGTTGAAGAAAATAAACTGTACCGACAAGGAAGAGAAGTAACAGTTGAACCCCGTCTGGTTAATTTATTGTCCTTTATAGCCCAGTCGCCAAATGAAGTTTTTGGGCGTGAAGAGCTGATTGAGCATATTTGGGATGGTGCTATTGTTAGTGACCAAGTGGTCACACAGTCTATTTTTGAGCTGCGAAAAATATTAAAAGATGGTCGTGTTGATTGCGAACGATTTATCGCTACGGTTCCTAAACGCGGTTATAGGTTAGTCGCAGATACTATCGAATTAACTTGTGATGATGCACGTATATTGATCATAGAATCTAAAAATGTGGATGCTATTGATGATAAGAAAAGTATAGGTATAGATATAGAGTTGGATTGTGAACAAGCTATCACTGTATTTCCCGCTGGACCGTTAACGCGTGCCGTTACCCATATTTCTAAGCATGCTGCAGCCGAAGAAGCTAAATCGAATACTAAACTTACTTTCTTACAGCGTTATAAATTACAACTATTTGATGGTTTCTTATTGTCAGTATTAATCTGTATTATTACTCTTTGTACCTATGTGCAAACTAAGCCCGAGATAACGAGATCGCTAGATACGCAAGTTATTGAATTTAAATATTTCGCTAGTCAGAATTCAGATGTTACCAGTGAGTATCTTGCTGATGGTATTAGCCAAAAATTAATGAATGATGTGTTAACTCTCAGTGATTATCGTGTGCAGTTAAAGAAAACAGATTTTACCACGGGCATATTACCGGGGAAATTAGTCAGTGTCAGAATTGATAAGCAACAAGGGCAGTCATATTTAGACATTAATTATCGTAACAACGCATCGAATCGCGTTATATTCAGTAAGCAATATTTAATATCTGGAGATGAGATGTATGAAAGTTTGCATAAAGCATCATCAGAACTCATGGCTGCATTAAGAATTAACCCGACGCCAAAACAACTTGATTATGTCATGCAGGATTTACCTAAAGATCAGGATTTGTTAACCAAATTAATTATTGCTAATCATTATACTAACCAAGTTGACCCTAAATCATTTAAGCAGGGAATTGACTTGTTTGAAGATATTCTAGCTGTGAACCCAAATAATGGATTAGTACTTGCGGAACGTTATATTGCTTATAATGTTTTGTCATCATTACTGTTATCTGATGAATTTGTAAATGAAATTAAACGTTCGAGTGCAGATCTATTAGAAAACGATGCGTACATCGGTAATAAGACATTAGCTGCAAGAGAATATGAAGCATTGGCATTGCAGGCTTTATTGCAAGGGGATGAGCTAAAAGCAAATAACTTGATTACATTGGCGGGAGAAAATCGCCGCTCATCGATATATTATATTATCGTTGGCAAGTTAGCTGAATTAAGTGGCAATCTTGATAGTGCTGGTGATGCTTATACTCAAGCTTTTTATATTGATACTTCTATTGAGACTTACCAGTTAAGTTCTAATCTTGCGTTCCATAGTAATCTTGAGACAATTGCTATATGTATGTATAGAGCAATGAACCCTAGTTCTATCAAACTAATATAAGTTAATTTTTTAGCCTCTGCTTGTCAGGGGCTTTTTTGTATCTACGATATAGCGATTGGCATGCAGCTATTCACTATTATTCGTTACCGTTATTTATATCTCACAATCCTCACTGCCAATGTTACCTTTCTGTTGCTGTAACTCTGTATATAAACACTGCGAACCTACAGATTTTGCTACTCGCCATGTACCGATAAGTAGGCGTTTGGTTAATAAGCGTCGTATTTAATCTTTATAAATATACTTTTTTCAAAAATATAAACCGACTTTATTTAAAATTTTATAAGGCTCTGTTTTTAAATGTTTAATTTTAATTTAATTATAACGAATATATAAACCTCGTGTAATTTTCTAATGATTTTATTGTTCATTTTACCTTTATTTTTTCCTCTCTCATTCGGCGTAACCTGCCCTTATAAATTCAGGTGGCCTGCTGAGACTCATTTTTTATCTCGGCAATATCACCACTTAATCACTGATTTGCTTACTGAGCATATTGCTCTACTTGATAAAATTTGGGAAATGAGATGTCATCTAATACAAAAAAAATTGGCTTAATTGCCTGTACTGGTGTTGTTGCCGGCAACATGATGGGCAGTGGTATCGCATTGTTACCGTCCTCTTTGGCGGCTGTCGGTTCGGTATCTATATTTAGCTGGATAATCTGTTTGGTTGGTGCGCTGAGTTTAGCCTTTGTATTTGCGCGTTTATCGACGAAAGACCCACAAGAGGGCGGACCTATTGGTTATGCTGGTGATGTTGCACCAGTACTTGGTTTTCAAACGGGTGTGTTGTATTACCATGCCAACTGGATTGGTAACTTAGCTATTGCTATTACAGGTGTTTCTTATCTTTCCGTATTCTTCCCTGTTTTAGCAAGTCCTATTCCAGCTGCTATCGCAACTATTGCGTCGGTATGGATATTCACTTTCATCAACTTGCTCGGTGGTACTTGGGTTAGCCGTCTATGTACATTAGGTCTTGTCCTTATTCTTATTCCTGTTATCGGTACTGCTACAGTCGGCTGGGCACATTTTGATACCACGGTTTACAGTCAAAACTGGAATGTTTCATCAGGTAGTGATTCAAGTGCAATTATTAGCGCGGTGCTTATTTGTTTATGGTCATTCGTTGGTGTTGAATCTGCAGCTGTGTCTTCGGGTATGGTTAAAAACCCTAAACGTACAGTACCGTTAGCAACAATGCTCGGCACCACATTAGCTGGTGTTATCTATATCTTATCTACACAAGTTATCGCTGGTATGTTCCCTGCTGCTGAAGTAGCTGCTTCTGGAGCACCTTTTGCCCTTGCAACTACGTCTATTTTTGGTAGTTGGTCAGCACCATTTGTTGCCGCATTTACTGCTCTAGCTTGTTTCACATCGTTAGGTTCATGGATGATGCTGGTTGGTGAAGCCGGTAAACGTGCTGCTGCCGATGGTAACTTCCCCGCTGTTTATGGTGAAACTGACAAATCAGGTGTTGCTAAGAAAGGTTTGGTTCTGGCGTCAATCAAGATGACGTTCTTGATGGCCTTCATCACTATGTTCAGTGGTTCATCAAATACCGGCGACTTATTTAATCAGCTAACCACAATTGCAGTACTGCTTACTATGCTGCCTTACTTCTATTCAAGCGTTAACTTAATCCGTTTAGAAAGCATGACTACACGTAATATATTCGTGATGTTCTTCTCGGGTATTGCTTGTGTATTTTGTCTTATCGCCCTAGCGGGTGCAGAAAGCTCTGCATTAACCGGTACTTTCCTGGTCTCGCTTATCATTCTTGTTTTCTACGGCAAGAAGAAAGGTCTTTCTCAAACTCAACCTGCTGCGGTAGCCGCAACTGCTTAATCTGAATAATCAATTTTAGTAATCCCTTTTTAATTAATTTCAGGCGCTCGCTAATCTCTATCAAATGATAGCGAGCGCCCTTATTCGTCTTGGAGATCTTGAAATGAACATTATTGCTATCTTAAACCACATGGGCGTGTTCTTTAAAGAAGAACCGATTCGTCAATTACACGCTTCTTTAGAAAAAGCTGGTTATCAGGTCGTTTATCCTGTTGATGACAAAGACCTGATTAAAATGATCGAAATGAACCCACGTATCTGTGGCGCTATCTTTGATTGGGACAAATACCCATTGACCCTTTGTGAACAAATTAATGCGTTAAATGAAAAATTACCGGTATTTACTTTTGCTAATGAGCAATCAGCGCTCGATGTATCATTAACAGAACTGCGTCTAAACGTATCTTTCTTCGAATATGCACTAGGCATGGGCGATGATATCGCGTTGAAAATTAACCAAGCGATTGAAAAATATAAAGATGAATTAATGCCTCCTTTTACGAAAGCATTATTTAACTATGTTGAAGAAGGTAAATATACTTTCTGTACTCCTGGTCATATGGGCGGTACGGCATTCCAACGTAGTCCAGCAGGTAGTATCTTCTATGATTTCTATGGTCCAAATGCATTTAAAGCTGACGTATCAGTATCGATGCCGGAGCTTGGCTCATTACTTGATCATTCTGGTCCACACCAAGAAGCAGAAGAGTACATTGCGAAAACATTCAACGCTGATCACTCTTACATCGTGACTAACGGAACATCTACTGCGAATAAGATTGTAGGTATGTTCTCTGCGCCATCTGGTAGCACGGTACTTATCGACCGTAACTGTCATAAATCGCTGACTCACTTATTAATGATGAGTGACATCACGCCGATCTATTTCCGTCCTACTCGTAACGCGTATGGTATTTTAGGTGGTATTCCACAAAGTGAATTCAGTCGTGAAGTGATCGAAGCTAAAGTAGCTGCAACGCCAAATGCTGTTATGCCAAACTATGCGGTAGTGACTAACTCTACTTATGATGGCCTGCTATATAACACTCAATATATTAAAGAAACATTGGATACTAAATTCATCCACTTCGATAGTGCTTGGGTACCTTACACTAACTTCAACAACATCTATGAAGGTAAGTGCGGAATGAGTGGTGAGGCTATGCCGGGTAAAGTGTTCTATGAAACACAATCTACCCATAAACTATTAGCGGCATTCTCACAATCATCTATGATCCATATTAAAGGCGAGATTGATAAAGAAACATTCAATGAAGCTTATATGATGCATACATCAACGTCGCCACAGTATTCTATTGTCGCATCAACAGAAACAGCAGCGGCGATGATGCGTGGTAATACTGGTAAGAAACTAATGCAAGATTCTATCGATCGTGCGATTCGTTTCCGTAAAGAAGTTAAGCGTCTAGATAAAGAAACTGAAGGCTGGTTCTTTGATGTATGGCAACCAGAAGATATTGAAACAACGGAATGTTGGAATCTAGATCCAAAAGACACTTGGCATGGTTTTAAAGACATCGATACTGACCACATGTACTTAGATCCAATTAAAGTTACGTTGTTAACGCCTGGAATGGCAGGTGACAACTTAGCCGACAGCGGTATTCCGGCGTCATTGGTTGCTAAGTTCCTTGACGAACGTGGTGTCGTTGTAGAGAAAACTGGTCCATATAACTTATTGTTCCTATTTTCAATTGGTATCGATAAAGCTAAGTCATTGGCACTATTACGCGCATTAACTGAGTTCAAGCGTGGTTTTGATCTAAACTTAACAGTGAAAAACTTCATCCCTACACTATATGCTGAAGATCCAAAATTCTATGAAGGTATGCCTATCCAAGACCTAGCTCAAGGTATTCATGACATGATGAAGAAATTCAAATTGCCTGAGCTAATGTTTAAAGCGTTTGATGTATTACCTGAATTGAAAATAACGCCGAATGCGGCTTGGCAACAAGAGCTACGTGGTCACACTGAAGAGGTGAAGCTAAACGAGATGGTCAATCGTGTTAATGCTAACATGATCCTACCTTATCCTCCTGGTGTGCCACTTGTATTACCAGGTGAAATGATCACTGAAACATCACGACCAGTATTAGATTTCTTGGAAATGCTATGTGAAATCGGTTCTGAGTTCCCAGGTTTTGAAACTGATATTCACGGTTTATATCCTCAAGAAGATGGTAGTTATACGGTTAAAGTTTTAAAATAAGATTAGGTTGCATTTAGCTATTTAATCTATAAATTAATCTTATTTATGATTCAACCAAAGAGGGGGCTTAATGCCCTCTTTTTTATTTCTTGTTGGGGTATTATTTATGAAGTCTATCTTGTCTATTCAATCTCATGTTGTATTTGGCTGCGCTGGTAATAGCGCGGTGGTTTTTCCTATGCGTAGAATGGGGATTGAAGTGTGGCCGATTAACACGGTGCAGTTTTCTAACCACACCCAATATCAGCAAGGTTGGCAAGGGATGGTGATGCCTGTTGATCAGATTAAGAATTTAGTTGATGGTTTAGTAAATATTGACAGTTTATCAAGCTGTGATGCTGTTTTAAGTGGCTACCTAGGTTCTGCCACACAAGGCAAGGAAGTGCTTTATGCAGTAGAACAAGTGAAGCAGCATAACGCTGATGCCTTATATTTTTGTGATCCGGTAATGGGACATCCTGAAAAGGGCTGCATTGTGGTACCTGAAGTGATGGATTTTTTTAAATATCATGCATTGCCAAAAGCAGATGTCATTGCACCTAATCTACTTGAGTTAGAAACACTAGCTGATATGAAAATCGATAATATAGAGCAGGTTAAACAAGCCTGTTCTATGTTGTTAGGGCAAGGCGTAAAGCTTGTACTAGTTAAGCATTTGAGTAAAGCGGGTATAACAGCAAGTAAGTTTGAAATGTTGTTGGCAACGGCGGATGGTTACTTCCACATTACTCGTCCTTTGTATGATTTTATCCGTCAACCAGTCGGTGTAGGTGATTTAATTAGTGGCGTGATGTTAGCAAATTTGTTGGCGGGTCATAGCCCTGTCCATGCTTTTGAGTTAACTAATGCAGCCGTTGATGCCGTACTCAAACAGACTTTCGAACAAGGTTGTTATGAGCTGCAGTTAATTTCAGCGCAACAACAAATTGCAGAGCCGCAAGTGGAGCTGTACGCTAAACTGTTAAAGTGACATTATTCAAAAATAAGTTAAATAAAAGGGTAACCATATAATGGTTACCCTTTTTTATTGACGATTACTTAAGCTAATAAGATTAGTTTTGCGGGCGTAATGTTGGGAACAGGATCACGTCACGAATAGTATGGCTATTAGTGAATAGCATGACCAAACGATCGATACCGATACCTTGACCTGCTGTTGGTGGTAAGCCGTGTTCCAACGCTGTGATAAAGTCAGCATCGTGGAACATTGCTTCATCATCTCCGGCATCCATTGCGGTAACTTGGTCGCGGAAACGTTGATCTTGGTCTGCAGAGTCATTTAACTCTGAGTAACCATTTGCAATTTCACGGCCACCGATAAAGAATTCAAAACGGTCAGTAATGAAGTTGTCGTTATCATTACTGCGTGCTAACGGTGAAACTTCCGCTGGATATTCAGTAATGAAGGTTGGCTGGATCAATTTTTCTTCTACAGTTTCTTCGAATATTTCAGTGATCACACGACCACGACCCCAATTAGCCTGTAGTTTTATGCCCAGCCCTTGTGCTACCGCTGTTGCACCTTCCATGGTTGCTAATTGCTCAGCGCTAATACTCGGGTTGTATTTCAAGACTGAGTCGATCATTGAAATTTTATCGAACTCTTTACCGAAATCGTAAACATCATCACCGTAAGGTACTAGTGTTGAACCTAAGATATCGAGTGATAAGGTTCGTAGCATGCCTTCTGTTAGCGCCATTTGATCTTTGTAGTCAGCATAGGCCATATAGAACTCAAGCATCGTAAATTCAGGATTGTGACGTGTTGAAATACCTTCGTTACGGAAGTTTCGGTTAATTTCGAACACGCGCTCAAAGCCACCTACAACTAAGCGTTTCAGGTACAACTCTGGCGATACACGTAGATACATATCCATATCTAATGCATTATGCTTAGTGATGAATGGACGCGCAGAAGCCCCCCCTGGTATAACCTGCATCATAGGTGTTTCTACTTCCATGAAGCCATCTTTAAGCAAGTAGTTTCGAATACCGGCAATGACTTGCGAGCGGATCATAAATGTTTTACGCGCGTCGTCGTTGGCGATCAGATCTAGATAGCGTTGACGGTAACGAGTTTCTTGCTCCGCTAGACCGTGAAATTTATTCGGTAGCGGACGTAATGCTTTGGTTAATAACTCGAGGTTGTTTATTTTTAAGCTAAGTTCGCCAGTCTGAGTCTTAAATAAGTAACCTTCAGCACCAACAATATCGCCAATGTCCCATTTTTTAAATTGTTCATTGTAGAAGTTTTCTGGCAAGTTATCGCGGCTTACATATAGTTGGATTTTACCACCCATATCCTGGAGTGTCACAAAGCTCGCTTTACCCATAATACGACGAGTCATGATACGGCCAGCAACTTTAACGGTTACCTTTAGCGCAGCTAATTCATCAGTCGATTTGTCACCATAAGTGCTCAATAAGTCGTTAGAAATTGAATCTCGACGGAATGTGTTTGGGAAGGCGTTACCTTGCTTTTGTAGCTCGGCTAACTTGTGGTGACGTTGTTCAACTTCACTTTGAAAATCGATTTCTGGATTTTGGATTGTTTCCGACATATATAGCCTCTTATCTTTAATATATTAATTCATATGATTTGTTGTTGAGTAAATGATTACGTTTAGTGTGAAAATTGCAGGACCACAATGCCTGAAATTAACAGTGGTACACCTATTTGACTGCGACGTCCTATCGTTGCGCCAAACATATACTTATCGACCAACAGGGTGCCAATAATACCGCCAGCGCCCCAAGTCGCATAGGCAATCGATAATTGGATTGACTGTACTGCTTGGCCTAGACTGATGAATGCCGCGGCAACCAGCAAGATTGCTAATACGCCTGGTAATTTATTTTTAAAACCATCCGATAGTTTTAAAAAATAATTCGCAGTGATATCCAACAATATGGAAAAACACAAAAATAGGATGTGTATGAGTTCTGCATTATTCATCATCGTGTCCTTCATCTGTGTTAATAAAGATAAGTCCAGCGACGATCAAACCAACACCGAAAATTTTAGCTGGGGTGATCATTTCATCAAAAAGATAATTACTTATTATTGTGATGAGTAAGATCCCAACCCCTTCCCAAATTGCGTAAGCCACTCCTAATGGAATTTTTTGTATGGCCTTAGATAATAAAAAGTAGGATATCCCTATTAATATGATCATCGCTACCGTGCCCGTCACGGGGTTGTTTTCAGCTGAATATCGCATTGAAATAGTGCCCGCTACTTCGGCAATAATGGCAAAAAACAGCATCATGCTGTGATACATATAAAATCCCTATTTGTATTAATAATACTGTAATTAATGTGTTATTTAATTACTATGGGGTTCAGTGTATCGCCAGTTATTAAAAAGGTGTAATCGCTCAGCGTCGTTTATTTCATCACTAAGGGTTGTTATGAGATTAATACAAATTGAGATGTTTCTATTAGCGGTTAAAACTGGATCTATTTCTGAAGCGGCAATACAACTTGGTAAAAGCCGTTCTACAGTCAGCGCAGCACTGCTTGCGCTTGAAGATGAGTTAGGCGTGAACTTGTTATTACGCAGCGGTAATAAAATTGAGTTAAGCCACATCGGTGAAAATATCGTTGCTGATTGCCAGCGTATATTCCATCTTTCTCAGGGGGTACATGCTAAATGTGCACATCATTTAGCTGGGGCTGAGTTGGCATTACGTATTGCCCGAGATGATGCCTTACCGGAGAAATTCTGGAATCAACTTATTAGTCAAATAGAGAAGAAATTTCCACAAACATCGTTATCCATGTATGCAGCTCCGACGCCAGAATTAATCGCTTATGTGGAGAATAACAAAGTTGATATTGCTTACGGCATGATCACGGATACTCATGATTATCAACGGCATGTACGCAGTGAATTGGGTCAGCTTAGGATGATGGCCGTCGCCGCTGCGGATCATCCATTACATACTATTGGCAACCGTTTAACCAGTAATGATTTAGCGTTATATACTGAAGTTGTCTTGGCTTATATGGATGGCTTATTGACTGTTGAAGCCTCAATCAGTCATCGTTATATCGGCTTAACATTTTATGAATATTTACGTGACGCGGTATGTAATGGCGTTGGTTGGGCCAAAGTGCCTGCACCTCTGATCACTGAACAACTTAGAAATGAAACACTTAAAGTACTTCGTTATAAAAAGTCGATGAGCTGGGAAATCTATGGCGAAATTACCGGAGTAGACTTTTGTCGTGGCGCAGTGACAGATTGGATTGCAGAGCAAATTGAACACTACTTGATTACTGAGTCACACTAATTACTAATTGTTAGCAGCGTCACTGGCAATCTCAATATATTCGATAATACTTAAGTCATCATCTTACATTAAGGGATCGACTTATGTTAGTAAAACACTTATGGGGTTTATACGTACAGCCCAAGGACGAATGGATTGATATTGATACCCACCATGAGTCTTTATTATCCGTGGTTGTGAGTCTGCTGTTCTTTGCTTTAATACCGGCTGCATCAGCCTGGTATACCGCAACAGTAACAGGTTGGAAGCTTGGTGTTGGAGAAACAACTTATTTATCTTCTTCAAGCGCGACGATCATGGCTGTTGCTATGGTCATAGTGAGTATTATGCTGGTGACGACATTTGCAATTTTTGTACAATGGATGGCGGGTAATTTTGGTTCATCGTCTAGTTTTACCCAAGCGTTAGAGTTAACCACATATACTGCTGCACCTATCTTTATTACTGGTATTGCCGCTCTCATTCCTGTGGCTTGGGTGATAATGCTGGCACTATTAGTTGGCGTCGCATTTTCGGTGCGCGCGCTTTACACTGGGGTGCCAGTGATTATGCATATTACTGAAGAACGGGGATTCATTTATGCCTCGTCATTATTGACTGTTGGGCTGGTATTATTTGTCGCATCAATGGGCTTTACTGTGGTGATGTGGAGCTTTGGATTAGGTCCACAGTTTGTAATTTAATCCGACTAACAATATTAAGTATTTTTCAGCAGCGATATAGGCTAATCCTATATCGCTGTTTTTTATTTAACATCATTACGTTCAACTCCCGAAAACTCCCAAATTTAATATTTACCAAGTACTTGCCCGCAAAATGCACCCTTCCAAGTAGCTTAACGCTCGAAGATCAATTAGTGTGATTTAACTGTGTGAAACTTAACATGAAGATAGAAATAATAGATTGTCGTGAGACTTTCGTGATGATTCAAGGTTAGGCTTACAGTTAGATCGCGTTATTGATGAGTGCAAGGATAGGTGCCAGATGGCTATTAATGATAAAGAACAAAAATCGCATAGTAAGAAAATTATTATCGCAGTAATAATTACCGTATTTACGTTGTGGTACGGGTTTGATTTAAACCAGTACGCTTCGTTAGAGCAAATTAAAACATTACAACAAACGTCTGGTGACTATATTGCTGAGCACCGCTCTTTGGCGATGCTGATCTTTTTTGTTAGTTATGTCGTGATCACCGGCTTCTCATTACCAGGAGCGGTATTGCTGACGCTATTAGGCGGCGGCTTGTTTGGTTTTGGTTATGGCTTGCTGCTGATTTCTTTCGCTAGCTCTATTGGTGCTACGCTGGCCTTTCTGGTGAGCCGTTATCTATTAAGAGATTATGTGCAAAAGAAATTTGGGGCCAGACTTGATGCGATTAACAAAGGTGTGGAAAAGGAAGGTGACTTTTATTTATTTTCGTTACGTTTAATCCCGGTTTTCCCGTTCTTTTTAATTAATATTTTGATGGGGTTGACCAAGATTAGCACCCGTAGTTTTTATCTCGTGAGCCAAGTCGGTATGTTAGCTGGCACCGCTGTCTATGTTTGGGCTGGGACTAAATTAAGTGAAATTAATAGCTTATCTGGTATTGCATCACCATCATTACTCAGTGCATTAGCGCTATTGGGTATTTTCCCTTGGGTCGCTAAACGAGGGTTAGCACTATTTAGTCAGCGTAAACGCTATTCGCGTTGGACTAAACCAAAATCATTTGATCGTAACATGATAGTCATTGGTGCCGGCGCTGGCGGCTTAGTCAGTGCCTATATCGCTGCCGCAGTGAAATCAAAAGTAACCTTAGTTGAAAAACACCGTATGGGTGGAGATTGTTTAAATACCGGCTGCGTGCCTTCTAAAGCATTGATCCGTAGCGCCCATGCGGTTGCAGAAATTGGCCGTTCCAATGAATTTGGGGTTGATGCCGAGATTAAAACCATCAATTTTGAAAAGGTGATGGGACGTATTCAGCAGGTTATTAAGACGATAGAGCCGCATGACTCGATTGCGCGTTATTCGGCGATGGGTGTTGAGTGCTTAACTGCAGAAGCTAAAATTATCGATCCTTGGCGCGTGCAGATTGACGAACAGGTATTAACGACTAAAAATATTGTCGTGGCTACGGGAGCGCGTCCTATTGTACCGCCTATTCCCGGATTAACTGATGTGCCTTATTTAACGTCGGATACTTTGTGGCAGTTAACTGAGCAACCGGCGCGGTTATTAGTATTAGGCGGTGGGCCTATTGGTTGTGAAATAGCCCAAAGCTTTGCCCGCTTAGGTTCGACAGTGACGCAAGTTGAAATGGCTAGCCAATTATTGGGACGCGAAGATGCAGACGCCGTTGCGGTAGTGCAAGCCGAATTGTTGGCAGATGGTGTTAACATTTTACTCGGTAATAAAGTAGCAAGTTTTGTCAGCGAAGATGGCCAATACAGTGCGGTACTAGCGAATGGTGATTCAGTTGTATTTGACCAAGTATTCTTAGCCTTGGGGCGTCAGGCTAATATTCGTGGTTTTGGTTTGGAAGCACTTGATGTCGCTATCACTGAGCGCGGTCTTATTGAGATAAATGACTACCAACAAACCTCAATCCCTAATATCTATGCTGTTGGTGATGTTTCTGGGCCTTATCAACTTACCCATGTCGCAGCACACCAAGCTTGGTTCGCGGCGGTAAATGCCTTATTTGGCTCGGTGAAAAAATTTGCCACCGATTATCGTGTGATCCCCGCGGTGACTTATACTTATCCTGAACTCGCACGAGTTGGTATTAGTGAAAATGAAGCGCAACAGGCACAGCTAGATTATCAGGTGACTAAATATGACATAGATGATTTAGATAGGGCGATCACAGATAGTGAGACCAAAGGTTTTGTTAAAGTGATCACCGCTGGTAATAGCGATAAGATCTTAGGTGTGACGATTGTCGCCAGTCATGCCGGTGAGTTATTGGCAGAATACACCTTAGCAATGAAATACAAACTAGGCTTAAATAAAGTGCTAGGGACTATTCATCCGTATCCAACCATGAGTGAAGCCAATAAGTATGTGGCGGGTAATTGGAAACGCAATAACAGCCCTGAGAAGTTATTAGCCTGGGTAGCGAAGTTCCATCGTTATATGCGTAAAGCTTAATAGGGTAATTTTTTAGCTATGTCAGGATATCTGTCACTATGGTGAGAAAATAGAATAGTCCTGAAAATATCGTATATAATCGTTCGCAGTTAATTTTTATTGTGGGCTCTCTTGTTCGCTTTATTTTCATTTCGGTACTTCTTATTCCGATAAGCCTAGGTAGATATTGATGCTGTTACAAAAAAGTCGCTACCATGGCGTAGCGGCTGAAATTCAATTACAGATCGAACAGCGAATATGGCTACCTGGCGAGCGTATTCCTTCTATTCGTAAAATGAGTAAAATACAACACATCAGCCCGATGACGGTATTAAAAGCCTATGAGTTGTTAGAGGCTGAAGGCTGGGTTTATGCGAAACCACGCTCTGGCTATTTTGTTGTCGCCCATCTCAATCGTCTTGCTATCCCTCAACAAACCATTCCGCAACTCACTAATCGCGCGATTAAGATCAATGAGCATGTTTTTGAAGTGCTGAAAGCCTGTAAACGCGTAGATATTGTGCCGCTGGGTTCTGCTTTTCCCGATCCTGAACTATTTCCGTTAAAACAATTAGGCCAAGCGTTAGCTAAAACCATCAAAACCATGCCTGCTCTCAGTGCTGTCACAGAGTTACCACCGGGCAGTGTCGCGTTAAGGCGTGCGATAGCTCAACGCTATATTCGTGACGGTATCGATGTGTCTATTGATGATATCGTCATCACTTCTGGTGCGATGGAGTCATTAGGCTTGAGTCTGATGGCTGTGACAAAACCAGGTGATACAGTGGCGATTGAATCACCGGCTTTTTATGGGGTGTTGCAAACGGTTGAACGCTTGCAGCTTAAAGCTATTGAAATTACCACAGATCCACAATTTGGTATGTCGGTTGATGCGTTGCAACATGCGGTGCAGCATCATGATATTAAAGCCTGTTGGTTAATGAGTAAATACCAAAACCCGCTGGGCTCATCTATGCCGGAAGAAAATAAGCTAGCCCTTCTTGAAGTGCTAGCTAAAGCACAAATCCCGTTACTTGAGGATGATGTTTACAGTGAACTGTATTTCTCAGAACAAAAACCGCAACCGATCAAAGCGTATGATGAACAAGGTTTGGTACTCCATTGTTCCTCCTTTTCAAAATGCTTAGCACCTGGTTTTAGAGTGGGCTGGGTAGTGGCAGGGCGTTATGCCAAACAAATCGAACAATTGCAATTGATGACCACGCTTTCTGCGGCGGTACCTAACCAACTCGCGATTGCTGAATTTGTATTACATGGTCGCTATGATATTCACTTACGCCAATTAAGACGACAGTTAAAATCACGCCAGCAACAGATGCAACATGCCATTGAACAATACTTCCCAGCCGAAACCAAGATCACCAGACCGAGTGGCGGTTACTTCTTATGGTTAGTGCTACCAGAACATATAAACACCGGTGAATTGCTGCATACTTTATTAGATCAGCACAATATCAGTATCGCCCCTGGTACCTTGTTTGCCAGTGATAATAAGTATAAAAACTGTATGCGAATCAATTGTTCCTATTTACTCACGGATAAAATACGCCAAGCGCTGATTACGTTAGCAGAATGTGTCGGATAATCAGTAATGCAGTTAAACTGTTCTAGTTTCTGTTATAACTAAAGCATCTGTTATAGGGTAGTTTAGTACTGATCTGTACTATGCTAATACGCCTGATTTATGTTTCAATAGCCCCGCTAATGCATTAAATAATTATATCCATTAAGAGATGATTGGATTAGCGCTATGTCAACTTGCTGGTAACTCTGTCTGCAAGTTTTGCGATTGTGATAAGTGTTTGATTAAATTAATAAGCATTAGATAAGTCAGATGATAATAAAGACTTATCTAATGCTTCTTTGATATAATTGAAGATATAAAAATAAGGAGCATATAATGTCTGAAGAACGCATAAATATAAAAGATGTAACCCCTAAAGTTAAACCTAAATATACCAATGTCGGCGCCGATAATCATATCTATGTCCGCAATATGACAGGTGTATTTCAGCGATTGAGAAAGTACATGGGTTGGTTTTTTATGGTGCTGTTTTTAGCATTACCTTTGTTCCAGTGGGATGGCCATCAGGCGATCTTATTAAATATCGCTGAACAGCGTATCCATATCTTTGCTTTAACTATTTTCCCTCAAGACCTGATGCTATTAGCCTTATTGCTGATCGTCGGTGCCTTCGCGTTATTTTTCATCACTGCTTATTTAGGCCGAGTTTGGTGTGGCTTTATGTGCCCACAAACTATCTGGACCTTTATCTTTATTTGGTTTGAAGAGAAAATTGAAGGTTCAGCCAATAAACGTTTGAAGTTAAACCAAGGTCCTATAACTGCTGATAAAGTAAAAAAGAAAGCACTTAAACATAGCGCATGGTTAAGCTTTTCGGTATTTACCGGTCTGGCATTCATGGCTTATTTCGTGCCTATCTTTGAGCTGTACAGCGATTTCTTTACTCTGCAAGCCAGTAGCCTAGTGTATTTCTGGGTACTGTTTTTTGCATTTTGTACTTACGGTAATGCAGGTTGGATGCGTAGCATCATGTGTACCCACATGTGCCCGTATGCTCGTTTCCAATCGGCAATGTTTGATACTGATACTTTAATTGTTGGTTATGATTTTAATCGTGGCGAGTCACGTGGTCCACGTTCACGTAAAACCGATCATAAAGCCAAAGGCTTAGGTGATTGTATCGACTGTAATTTATGTGTTCAGGTATGTCCAGCCGGTATTGATATTCGTGATGGCCTGCAATATGAGTGCATTAACTGTGGCGCTTGTATTGATGCGTGCGATCAAACAATGGAACGCATGAACTATCCAAAAGGCTTGATCCGTTATACTTCTGAAAATGAATTAAACAATAAACCGCATGAAAAAAGCCGTTTTAAGTTAATAGCTTATGGCGTGATAATGACGTTGATGACGGTGATGTTTGCCGTTAGTGTGGTGAGTATTTCACCGGTGCAAATGGATATCATCCGCGATCGAAACGCACTCTATCGTGAAAATTCTGACGGTAATATTGAAAATACTTATACATTGAAAATTATAAACAAAACATCATTTACCCAGAAGTACAACTTGTCGGTTACCGATGTACCTGATCATGAATGGTTTGGTCCACGTGAAATTGAAGTGTTGCCGGGTGAGTTGTTAGTACAGCCAGTGAGTTTAGCTATCGACCCGTATGACCTGAAACAACCAGTGCTAAAAATCAACTTTGTCATCACTGAACAAGGTAATGAACATTATGTCTTTACTCAACAAAGTCGTTTTATCAGCCAGTTATAGTGTCAGTCAGTAACTATAAATAGCTTTATAATCAATGTAAGTTAAAGTAAATAGCAAGCTCAGTATCACTGGGCTTGCTATTATTGTATCCAATCTAAGATCTGTTATTGGTTTATAACGGTGATTTGGATATAGAGATTAATAGATAGAGAGTAGTTTTTTAGGAAATAACAATGACAGACCTGCCTACTGATTACAGTTTGCTTTCCCCTGATTTCATGTTGGATGCGATAGAGTCTATCGGTATCCGTGTTGATTCAGGATTGTTGGAATTAAACAGCTATGAAAATCGGGTGTTTCAATTTCTAGATGAAGATCGTCAACGCTTTGTGGTTAAGTTCTATCGCCCTGCACGTTGGAGTGATGAACAGATCCAAGAAGAGCATGATTTTTCTCTACAGTTAAAGTTAGCTGAAATTGATGTAGTTGCGCCGTTACAATTTGATGGTCGTAGTTTATTCATTTATCAAGGTTACCGCTTAGCTATTTTCCCGAGTGTCGGTGGTCGTCCTATTGAAGTGGATAACCTCGATGCTTTGGAGTCTGTCGGGCGTAACTTAGGTCGCGTTCATCAGTTAGCCAGCCAGCAATCATTTGTGCATCGACCAACATTATCGATTGCAGAATTTGTACAAGCACCGAAGTTGATATTACAACAACATAACTTTGTACCTGCACATTTAGAAACGTCTTTTTTTAATGTTTATGATGCCCTCGCCAAAGAAATTTCGTTGCAATATAAGCCGGATGATAAGCAGTTAATTCGCTTACATGGCGATTTGCATGCTGGTAATATTTTGTGGCGTGATAATAAGGTGACACTATTGGACTTTGATGATTGCCGTCAAGGACCTGCAGTACAAGACTTATGGATGATGCTACATGGCGAACGTCATGAACAATTATTACAATTGGAAGTGATGCTTGAAGGTTATGAGGAATTTTGTTCCTTTGACGCTAAGCAGCTAAGGTTAATTGAGCCATTACGCGGTATGCGCATGATGAATTATATGGGTTGGATCGCTAAACGTTGGCATGATCCTGCTTTTAATCGTCACTTCTCGTGGTTTACTGACGAGCAATTTTGGCAACAACAGGTCGGTTTTTTACAAGAACAGATTGATAATATGCAAAAACCGCCGTTATCTCTCATTCCTAATTACTAATTTTTTGTACAGTTAATTATGTTTAATTTAAATTTTCAGGAAGGAAAATGATGAAGAAATTATTTATATTGATCACCGCAATGCTATTTTTACCGTTTGCCAATGCAGCACAGTTTAAAGAAGGCGTGCATTATGATGTTATCTCTGAGCAGGCAACATCAAAACCACAAGTTGCTGAGTACTTTTCGTATTTTTGCCCACACTGTAATAAATTCGAACCGATTATGACTGACGTGACTAAACGTCTTGAAGGTAGTGATATTAAAGTAGAAAAAAATCACGTTGCTTTTATTGGTCGTGAAATGGGTATCGAAATGCAAAAAGCATTTGCGACTGCAGAGCTATTAAATGTTGAGCATGAAATGTCATCGGCAATTTTCTCAGCGATCCATGATCAAAAACGTCGATTCACTGGTCGTGATGATATCCGCACTGTATTTACAGATGCTGGTATCGACGGTAAGAAATTTGATGCCGCAGTAAATAGTTTTGCTGTTAACGGTAAAGTAGCGCGTATGGATAAAAATACTGCTTCAAATAATATCCGTGGTGTACCCGCGCTGATCGTTAACGACAAATACCAAATTAACATGGGTAGCATTAAGGCGCGTGGTGAAGAATTTAACGTTAAACTAGCCGCTCTGATTAAATATCTAGCAGCTAAAACGAATTAATTTTCTTAGACTTACCTTGTTCATTTAGGTAATCATAGCTATTAAAAAAGGACGCAATTGCGTCCTTTTGTTTATCTAAATAATACTGTTAGGTTACTGTTCCCAAACAATCTTATCTTTATGATCTTCTTCGTAGAAAGGTTTAAAGCGACTTTCTAATTCATGGCGCTTAAATTTCAACGTCGGTGTTAATAAACCATTATCCACTGTCCACTCATCTTTTAATACAATGATATGACCAATGCGTGCGTGTGATTCTAACGACTTATTAATGTGCTGACGTGTTTCTTCAAGGTTGCTTGTCATCACTTCTTTACCTTGTTCACGCGCTTCTGGTGATAGCACCACTAATGCAACTGGCTGTGTTAAGGCTGTGCCGGTAATACAGATTTGCTCAATATTAGGGTTTTCACCAAATTTACATTCAATAGGCACTGGTGTGACGTACTTACCTTTTGACGTTTTGAAGATATCTTTTACTCGGCCAGTAATTTTCACATAACCGTTAGCGTCGATCTCGCCTTTATCACCCGTTTTGAAATAACCTTCTTCATCGAATGATTCTTTGGTTTGTGCTTCATCTTTGTAATAACCCGTCATCAGGCCATCACCTTTTACTAAGATTTCACCGATCTCTGAAATTTTAAGGTCAACACCTTTACCAGGCTTACCAATCGTGCCGATTTTTTGTGGATTAAACGGGTGGTTTAACGTGCCGTAAGCCAGGTTTTCTGTCATGCCCCATGCTTCGGTAATATTTAAACCAAGACGCTCATACCATTTTAATAATGCCGGTGATACAGCTGCTGAACCACAACCAAGCATACGCGCATGGTGTAAACCTAGGCCACGTTTAATCTTCGCTCTCACTAAACCATTAACGAATGGGATCTTTAGTAGGAAGTTAAGTTTGTGTGCCGGCATTTTTTGTAAAACACCCATTTGGAAGCGAGTCCATAGACGTGGCACAGAAATAAACAATGTCGGTTCTACAGATTGGATATTGCTTACAAAGGTATCAAGTGATTCAACAAAAGACACCACACCTTCACCAGCATAAATACTGCTACCTTCAATATAAACACGTTCAGTAATGTGTGCCAGTGGTAAATAAGACAGTAGTCTGTCGCCCGCAACAAAGCCTAAGCTAGTGATAATGTTTTGTGATGCAGATTTGAATGCCGCAAACGTGATCATTACGCCTTTTGGATTACCGGTACTACCCGATGTGTAAATAATGGACATCAAGTCGTCTAAATTGATATGTGCAGGTGTTGCTAATGGCTGATGCTGTTCCAGCAAGTCATTCCATTTGTATTGGCAAGTCAGAGTCTCATATGGGTAGCTGATAGTAATTACGTCAGCAGGCAGCTTGCCTTCTAAACTTTGATAATTATCCAACTTACCAACAAACAATACTTTCGCTTCACTGTGTTCGAGTACATAGTTAATGGTTTTAGCGTTTGCTGTTGAATAAATTGGCACGCTGATATAACCCGCGTACATGATTGCTAAATCGTTAATAAACCATTCGGCGCTATTTTTTGCTAGGATCGCTATTTTATCACCCGGAGCTAATCCCAGTGATTGTAGTGCTTGAGCAATACGCTTGGTTTGGTCTGCCACTTGCGACCAAGTGAACTCGTGAAATGTCCCATTAATAGGCTGGCGTAAATATACCTCATTGGCACGATGCTTTTCCCAGTGTAATAAGGCATCGAGAGGTGTGTTTAAATTTGGTGCTAATGTGCTCATGTGTGGTCCCGAAAAAAGAGTAATGCAACAATGCATTAACAGTTATAGCATGTTACACCTTGTTTCGTTTAAGATTAAAGTAAAAGTGAGATGTTAATGTCGTTTTAGAATGATGACTCTATTTATGCCAGTGTTTCTCTCTTTTTATACCCCTAAAGCGTTATTTTATGGGGTGTTTTAAAAAATAAAATGAACTGGCGCACAAATTTAAAATCTTAATCTTGTCGGTGTTATTGCTATTTTTGTTGGTAATAGGTTGCTATTAGTTGTTCTTTTCGTTGCCAAAGAATTGTCACCCATTGTTGGAAATTGTGTTTAAACGTCGCATCATTCTCATAGTCACCTTGCAAGTCTGGGGTGATGGTTATTGTTTCAACGCGAATGACAATTCGCTTTAATTTACCTTGGAGTAAATCTTTGAACGGGGAATTGAGATTATCGGGGTAGATAATGGTGACATTTAATATCTGCTCAAAGGTGTTGCCCATGGATGCGAGTGCTAGCGCAATGCCACCTGATTTTGGCGGTAGTAAATAACGGTAAGGCGAATTTGTCTGTTGTTGCTTGTCTGGCGTAAAACGCGTGCCTTCGGCAAAGTTAACTATGGTTGTCGGTGATAGTTTAGCTTTGGCACACGCTTGACGGGCACTCTGTAAATCTTTACCTTTTAAGTGCGGCTTTTTGGCCAGCGTTTGTTTGCTGTAACGTTTCATGAATGGCATATCTAATGCCCAGCAAGCACTACCCACAAACGGCACGAATAAGATCGCTTGTTTGACGAAAAATTTTGGTAGTGAGATTTTGTTGGCAAACACGGTAAAGAGAATGACAATATCAGCCCAGCTGTGATGATTGGCAATCAACAAATACCAATTGTCTTTGCTTAATTCGCCCTGTATTTCAACATCCCATTCGACTTTATTAATCAGTTTGATCATCCAAGAATTTATGTCTGCCCACATATGTAGAAGCATATCAGCGCTCTTACGTGTGGCTTGCTGTACCGGCGTAAAAGGTAGTACTAATTTAATCAAACCAGTCAGGGTGATTAACGTTAATGAGCAAATAATATTAATAACCACTAATGTAGTACTGATAAGCATTAATACGAACGAAGGTAGAAAATTAATCATTTAATGATGCCTGCTTCAGTTGCGCTAATGCTTGGTCTTTATTTACCCATAATGCATTTATCCATTGCTGGAACTCAGCTTGAAAGGCTTTATCATTGAGATAATCACCGATGTAATCGCTGCTAATGTCGTGGGTAGTCACTTGCACTTGGATCTGCTGTACTTGGCCGCTAATAAACTGCCAAAAAGTGGGGATACCTTGCGGATAGTAAATCGTGACATTAACTAAGGTGTCGAGTTGGCCATTCATCGCATCGAGGGCAAAGGCGATACCACCTGCTTTAGGTTTTAATAAATGGTTAAAAGTCGATGCTTGTTGAGTATGTTTATGTTGAGTAAAACGAGTGCCTTCAACAAAATTCATCACACTAACAGGCTTATGCTTAAATTTAGCACAGGCTTTTTTTGTTGTTTCAATGTCTTTACCACGCATGTGTGGGTTCTTCGCTAAAAATTGTTTGCTGTAACGTTTCATGAAAGGAAAGTCGAGCGCCCACCAGGCCAAACCTAAAAATGGCACAAAGATCAGTTCTTTTTTTAAGAAGAATTTTAGAAATGGGATCTTGCCATTTAACACCCGTTGTAAGACTAAGATATCGACCCAAGTTTGGTGATTTGAAATAACCATGTACCATTTATTCAGCGATAACTCTTCTATACCATTAACTTGAATATCAGGATTGCCAATTAATTTTTGGGTTAGGCCATTGACCAAAATCCAATTAGACGCACAACCATCGAGTAACTGGCTTAATGCTTTTTGGGTGGCGCTAAAAGGTAGCAGCGTTTTCAAAAAAGACAGTATCAGAATTGGTATTAACCAAAAGATAGTATTGAAAAGATAACAGAGGAATGCAATGGCGCCAGCAACCTTTTGCGTGAATATCGAGAGCATAATATGGCCTTGGTGTGATGAAAATCTGAAATGATAAAACTATCATCACGTTATGCCAAACAAAAAATGCCCTTATCCCACATTTATTTGTTGTAACAAACGGTCCATGGCGCGATAAGAAAGTGCTTCCAGTAAATGGGATTTATTGATATCTATACAATTGTTTAAATCTGCGATGGTGCGTGCGATCTTAATTATTTTATGGAATGCGCGTGTTGATAAGCCCATTTTATCTATCGCCAGCTCTAAAAAAACTGCATCTTGATGTTGTAATGGGCAATGTAATTCTATTTCTTTACTACTGAGTGCGTCATTTAATTTATTACCCCGTTGGCGTTGGATAGTTTGTGCTGCACTGACTCTTTGTTTAATGGTATCGCTGCTTTCACCACGTTGGCCTTGTTCAGTTAAGCTACCTTTCGGTAATGCCGGGACTTCAATAGTGAGGTCGAAACGGTCTAAAAATGGTCCGGATAATTTACTTAAGTATTTGGCCACTTGGCTACTATTACCACCGAATTTATTATTGTCGTAATAACCTGAAGGCGAGGGGTTGAGGGCACCAATCAACTGAAATCGAGCCGGGAAGTCGACTTGCTGATTGGCTCTGGAAATACTGATCTGTCCTGCTTCTAACGGTTCGCGTAATGAGTCGAGCGCCTTGCGTTGATATTCGGGGAGTTCATCCAAAAACAGTACGCCGTTATGCGCGAGGGTTATTTCGCCTGGGCGCGGGTTACGACCGCCACCGACCAAGGCAACTGCCGAGCAGGTGTGGTGGGGGGTACGAAAAGGCCGGCGGCACCAGTCTTGGGCGACAAACTCATTGCCACTGATGGACTTAATCGCCGCGCATTCTAACGCTTCTTGCTCGGTCATATCAGGTTGAATGCTGATTAAGCGACTCGCCAGCATAGTTTTACCTGTGCCCGGTGGACCAAACAACAACAGATTGTGACTGCCGGCTGCGCAGATCTCCAGCGCCCGTTTAGCACTTTGCTGGCCGATGATATCTTGCATGTCCTGTTGTATTTCTGTGGGGGTCGCCAGTGATAACACCCGTTTAGCTATGGGCAGTGTCTGCTCTGCATTTATGTGCTGACATACTTGCTGTAAATCTGCTGCAGTAAAACAATTGGCGTTGTCGATAAGTGCCGCTTCATGACCATTTTCGGTGGGAATAATACTGCTGCGACCGGCCTTTTTACCGGCAATTATACTGGGAATGGTACCGCGACAGGCCCGCAGTTGGCCGGATAAGGATAATTCACCAATAAATTCTAATTGTGGATGTCGACTGGTATTGATCTGTTGTGAGGCGATTAAAATAGCGATGGCAATGGGTAAGTCATAACGGCTGCCTTCTTTGGGTAAATCGGCGGGGCCCAAGTTGACGGTAATGCGTTTTGCTGGCATCACAAAATTAGAATTCATTAAGGCGCTGCGTACCCGATCTTTGGCTTCTTTGACCGATGTTTCGGGCAGACCCACAATAGTAAAACCGGGCAAACCTTCACTAATGTGTACCTCTATGGTGATTAAGGGGGCGTTAATACCTAAAATGGCACGGCTGTAAATCACGGCTAAATTCATTGGTTATCCTGGCTAAGTTCATGCTGGTGTTTGAACCCTAGTGTAATTAATACCAAGCACGACTAAATTAGGTGGATTATTTTAAAACCTTAAGCAAGGCCGATTTGCCACAGTCTATTTTGTGATGTCTGTCATGTGTGAAGTTTTAAACTGGATATGGTTAATTATTCAATACCTTGTATTATCACTCGGGGTTTATTTGGTTGTTTGAGTTATTTTATACCCCGTTAAAGGCTTGCTTAAATAAATTCACCATGCTAATAATGAATTATCAAAATTATTTAGAGTTGTTGGATTAGTTATATGTTTGGGTTTACTTCGCGTCTAATTATAGTAGTCAGCATTCTGGTGGTAATTATCAAATTACCTCACCGGGGACTTACTGCTAAGCGAAACTAAGCTTAATCCAGCAATAAGAAAACCTCGGTAAATAACCGGGGTTTTTTTTTGTCTGACGTTTAATTATTTACAAGAATGATGTTTAAAGGGATGTAGATTAATGAAAGCAACTGAGTTTATTGTAAATGCTTTGCGTAAACAGGGGGTAACCCAAGTATTTGGTTATCCTGGCGGCGCGATCATGCCATTGTACGATGCGTTATATGATGGTGGTGTGGCGCATTTATTAGCGCGACATGAGCAAGGCGCGATCATGGCTGCGCTGGGTTATGCACGTGCAGGCGCTAGAGTAGGTGTATGTATCGCGACTTCGGGTCCAGGTGCAACCAACTTAGTCACAGGTTTAGCGGAAGCAATGGCGGATTCGATTCCTGTTGTTGCCTTCACTGGCCAAGTGCCTAGTGCGTTAATCGGTGTCGATACGTTCCAAGAAGTGGATATTCTTGGCATGACGTTATCGTGTACTAAGCACAGTTTTTTGGTTGAAGATCAAAATGACTTAGACCGCATTATTGCTGAAGCATTTACCATTGCCACGAGTGGCCGTCCTGGCCCCGTATTAATCGATATCCCTAAAGATATTCAACTGGCTGTAATGGCGAGTGAAACGGTATCAGAATTAGCTGAACTACCGCCACTCGATGGCTTGGTTGATGAGCAGGTTGCTGCAGCACGGGCGTTATTACACGCGGCGAAAAAACCAGTATTGTATATTGGCGGCGGTGTCGGCATGGCCAATGCAGTACCTGAACTACGTGAATTAGCAGCCGCATTAGATATCCCTATGGTCAGTACCTTAAAAGGTATTGGTAGTGCCGATCCTGAACACCCTTATTATTTGGGCATGTTGGGAATGCATGGCCTAAAAGCGGCTAACTTAGCAGTGCAAGAAAGTGATTTATTGATTGCCGTCGGCGCGCGTTTTGATGACCGCGTCACCGGTAAACTTGATGAGTTTGCCCCACATGCCAAAGTCATCCATCTCGATATTGATGCTTGTGAACACAATAAATTACGTGTGGCTAACGTCGCCATCACCACAGATCTAAAACTCATTCTACCGGCGTTAAAAATGACCTTGGATATTGCTCCTTGGCGTTTACATACCTTAGAAATGAAAGTTGAAACAGCTTTCCGTTATGACCATCCGGGCATTGCTATTTATGCACCGTTATTACTCAAGCAATTATCGGCGAGTTTACCGGAAGATCACCTGGTTGCTTGTGATGTTGGTCAACACCAAATGTGGACCGCACAGCACATGACCTTTAGCCAACCTGAAAACTTATTATCCAGTGCCGGTTTTGGCACTATGGGCTTTGGCTTACCGGCGGCGGTTGGTGCTGCATTAGCACGCCCCGATGCCATGCCTGTTGTGGTGACGGGTGACGGTTCGATCATGATGAACATTCAAGAGTTAGCGACGATTAATCGCGCTAAATTACCGGTGAAGATTGTCCTCATCGATAATCAACGTCTCGGTATGGTACGCCAATGGCAAACGCTGTTTTTTGATGGCCGTTTATCGCAGACTATTCTCGACGATAACCCGGACTTTGTGGCGTTAGCGGCGGCATGTGGTATTCCCGGCGAAACGGTGGTTGTTAAAGAGCAAGTGCAACCAGCGATGGACCGTATGCTGGCTAGCAAGGGTGCGTACTTCTTGCATGTACAAATTTCAGAGCAAGAAAATGTCTGGCCATTAGTGCCACCTGGGGTTAATAACGGTGAGATGTTGGAGCAATATGATGAGTGTTAAACAAGTACATGAAGTGGTGATTGAAGCCACCAACACACTGGAAATTTTAGAGCGGGTATTACGCGTTATCCGTCATCGCGGCTTTCGTATTAGTAGCATGAATTCGGTACAAATGAATGATTGCAATAGCATAAAGATTACGGTTACAGTATCTGGTGAGCGCGGTATTGATCTACTCTATAAACAGTTAGATAAATTGTTTGATGTGAGTAAGTTAAGCGTGCTGTACATTACGACAATATAGAAAGGTTACAATAAAACGACTGCAATATCACACTTAATTGACAGCGCTGGGGTGCATTAGATTGCAGGATGCAAGTACTGGCGTTATTTAAAATAATACAAAATTATAGCATAAGGGAAGAAGCGATTATGGCGAATACTGAACAGCAAGTTTGGTTTAATGGAAAGATGGTTCCTGAGTCTCAGGCTAAAGTGAGTGTCTTTACTCATGCTCTGCACTACGGTTCATCGGTATTTGAAGGTATTCGTGCATATGATACGCCTAAGGGCCCGGCTATTTTCCGCTTAAAAGAACACATCCAACGGTTATTTGATTCCGCTAAAATCTATGGCTGGACTATCCCTTATTCAAAGCAAGAAATAGAACAAGCCTGTAAAGATGCAGTATTAGCCAATGGCCTGACCAATGCTTATTTACGTCCTCTGGCTTTTATTGGTAATGTTGGTCTAGGTCTAACACCAAAATCTACCGTATGCGAGGCACTTGTTGCCGCTATGAACTGGGGTGCTTATCTTGGCGATGAAAGCTTGGAAGAGGGCGTTGATGTTTGTGTTACTTCTTGGAACCGTCTTGCGCCCAATACTATTCCTACTGGCGCCAAAGCCGGTGGTAATTATTTATCATCACAACTGATTTCGTCAGAAGCGAAACGTCATGGTTATGCCGAAGGTATTGCCCTGGATGTGAACGGCACTATTTCTGAAGGCGCAGGCGAGAACTTATTCTTCGTTAAAAATGGCGTTATTCATACCCCACCAACCACAGCGTGTATCTTACCGGGTTTAACCCGTAATACCTTAATGGTGCTAGCGCGTGATTTTGGTTATGAAGTACGTGAAGAACCGATTGCCCGCGAAGCGATGTACCTTGCCGACGAAATGTTCATGTGCGGTACCGCTGCTGAAGTGGTGCCGGTACGTTCTGTTGATCGTATCGACATTGGCGACGGTAAACGCGGCCCAATTACTGAAAGATTACAAACAGCTTACTTTGCGTTGATTAAAGGTCAGAGTGAAGACAAATGGGGCTGGTTAGATTACGTCGCTGACCCAAGCTAACGACAACTGTCGACTAGATTATTGCTTATATTTGATTATTAAAGTGAGGCTCAGATAGGCCTCGTTGTTACCATTTTATTTTTGTTTCATGGAGAGAACAATGCCTAAATTACGTTCTGCAACATCTACCCAAGGCCGTAACATGGCTGGTGCTCGCGCTTTGTGGCGTGCAACTGGTACCCGCGAAGAAGATTTCGGTAAGCCAATTATTGCCATTGCTAATTCATTTACCCAATTTGTACCGGGTCACGTTCATCTAAAAGACATGGGCCAATTAGTTGCCGATGAAATTTTGAAAGCGGGCGGTATCGCCAAAGAATTTAATACCATTGCCATTGATGACGGTATCGCCATGGGTCACGACGGCATGTTATACAGCTTACCGTCACGTGATCTAATTGCTGATTCGGTTGAATACATGGTGAATGCGCATTGCGCGGATGCATTAGTATGTATTTCTAACTGTGACAAGATCACTCCTGGTATGTTGATGGCGGCACTTCGTCTTAATATTCCGGTTATCTTTATTTCCGGTGGTCCAATGGAAGCGGGTAAAACCAAACTTTCAGACCAACTGATTAAACTTGATCTGGTTGATGCCATGGTGATGGGCGCAGATAAAAATGTGTCTGATGAAGATCTTGATAAAGTAGAGCGCAGTGCGTGTCCTACTTGTGGTTCATGTTCAGGCATGTTCACTGCAAACTCAATGAACTGTTTAACTGAAGCATTGGGTTTATCACAGCCGGGTAATGGTTCATTAGTAGCAACACATGCTGACCGTGAAGAATTATTCTTAAACGCGGGTCGTCGTATTGTTGATCTGTGTAAGCGTTATTATCAAGACGATGATGAATCAGTATTACCGCGTAACATTGCTAATCGTGAAGCCTTTGAAAATGCGATGACGCTTGATATTGCGATGGGTGGTTCAACCAATACAGTATTACACTTAATCGCAGCAGCTATTGAAGGCGAAGTTGATTACAGCTTAGCGGATATGGATGCGTTATCACGTAAAGTACCGCAGTTATGTAAAGTGGCACCGTCAACGCCACTCTATCATATGGAAGATGTGCATCGCGCCGGTGGTGTGATGGGTATTTTGGGCGAACTGAATCGTGCTGGTTTATTGCATACAGACAACATGACTGTAATGGGCATGACCATGGCTGAGCAATTAGCTAAGTTTGATATTGTCACTACTGAATCTGAAGCTGTGAAGAAAATGTACTCAGCAGGCCCTGCTGGTATTCGTACTACTAAAGCATTCAGTCAAGATTGTCGTTGGGATTCACTTGATGATGATCGCGAGAACGGTTGTATTCGTTCAATCGAAAATGCGTACAGCCAAGAAGGTGGTCTTGCCGTATTAACAGGTAACATTGCTGTTGATGGCGCGGTTGTTAAAACAGCCGGTGTTGCTGATGACAATCTATTGTTCCGTGGTACTGCACGTGTATTTGAAAGCCAAGATTCAGCGGTAAGCGCAATTTTAGCCAGCGAAATTAAAGCCGGTGATGTGGTTGTGATCCGTTATGAAGGCCCTAAAGGTGGTCCGGGTATGCAAGAAATGTTGTACCCAACCAGTTATCTAAAATCAATGGGGCTTGGTAAAGAGTGCGCATTGATCACTGATGGTCGTTTCTCGGGTGGTACTTCTGGTTTGTCTATTGGTCATGCTTCACCAGAAGCGGCAAGCGGTGGCTTGATCGGTTTGGTTGAAGATGGCGATATCATTGATATTAACATTCCAGAACGTTCGATGAATCTTATTGTTGCTGATGACGTATTGGCTGCGCGTCGTGTTGAGATGGAAAGTCGCGGTGAATTAGCCTGGAAACCGGTTGAGAAACGCGAACGTAAAGTCACTCAAGCATTACGTATTTATGGTTACTTTGCGACGAGTGCTGATAAAGGCGCGGTACGCGATAGAAATCTGATCTAAGCCTTATATAAAATACCTCGTTAGTATTATCTAACAATTAGCAATGATCTATATCAAGGGCTCTGCAGTAATCTACTATGATTACAGCAGAGCCCTTTTTTTGGGCGAGATCTTGCTCACAGAAAAAATTATCTTCTGTTCAACATCGATTTAACAAATCTTATATAAACTTTTCTTAAAATTAGAATGATCTTTAGTGATTAATTCTGCAGTTCTACGTCTATACTGCACCTATATATCGAGAAGCTTTTCTAAGCCAGTTAAATAAACCAAATATCGGAGTAAACAGCATATGATTATCGGCGTACCTAAAGAAATTAAAAACCATGAATATCGCGTAGGTATGACTCCTGCAAGTGCAAGAGAACTTATTGCACATGGCCATACGGTTAATGTTGAAACATTTGCTGGTGCTGGTATTGGTTTTAGCGACAGTGATTATGAAGTTGTTGGTGCAAAAATCTTAGCAACTGCTGCAGACGTTTTCGCAACTGCAGACATGATTGTAAAAGTAAAAGAGCCACAAGCTGTTGAGCGTGCAATGCTACGTGATGGCCAAGTGCTATTCACTTACTTACACCTTGCACCTGATTTAGCGCAAACAGAAGACCTAATCAAGAGTAATGCAGTATGTATCGCTTACGAAACTGTAACTGATGCAAACGGTGGTTTACCACTACTTGCTCCTATGTCTGCTGTTGCTGGTCGTATGTCAATTCAAGCTGGCGCACAAGCATTAGAAAAATCACAAGGTGGTTGTGGTCTTCTTATGGGCGGCGTACCGGGTGTTGCTCCTGCAAACGTTGTTGTTATTGGCGGCGGTGTTGTTGGTATGAATGCAGCTAAAATGGCTGTTGGTATGGGCGCTAGCGTAACTATGTTAGACCGTAACCTGACTGTACTAGCTAACCTAGACAACCAGTTCGATGGTCGTTTGAAAGTAGTTTATTCTACACATGATGCAATTGAAAAATATGTATTAGAAGCTGACCTAGTAATTGGTGCAGTATTAGTTCCTGGCGCAGCTGCGCCGAAACTAGTAACTAAAGACCTAATTTCACGCATGAAGCCTGGTGCTGCTGTTGTTGACGTTGCAATCGACCAAGGTGGTTGTTTCGAAACTTCACACGCTACTACACACCAAGACCCAACTTACATCATCGATGACGTTGTTCACTACTGTGTTGCTAATATGCCTGGTGCTGTTGCGAAAACATCTACATTCGCATTAAACAATGCAACACTACCGTACATCATCAAACTTGCTAACCTAGGTTGGAAAGAAGCGTTAACACAAGATGCACACCTACTTAACGGTCTAAACGTTATTGCTGGCCACGTTACTGTTCAAGACGTTGCTGAAGCGCATAACTTACCGTTCGTTGCACCAAAGAGCATGATTTTATAATCTAGCTTATTGCAATAACGTGTTAAATTAGCGCCATTATTTATTAATGGTGCTTTTTTATATGCAAAAGAAAATAACTGCGTTAATCCTTATTATTGGGCTGGGTCTATTTGGCCTTTATACCTTCCTGCAATCTGATGATATTGTTGAAGTGAAAAAATCAGATGTACCTGACTTTGCTGCTATCAGCGATGTTAATGCCAAAAAAACCGCCTTCTTTAATTATTTACAACCTGCGTTTGATGTCGTTACTGCCGAAGTATTGGCTGAACGTGCATTACTCAGCACTTGGCAAGCTAAAGCGGCGTTAACCACAGACGAGCAAACCCAACTGCAAGCCATAGCCGATATGTATAAAGTCAAAGCTACGACTGACCAACAAGTGATTGCAGCGTTATTAATTCAAGTCGATGTCATTCCTGAAGAGTTAGTGTTTAGTCAATCAGCCAATGAAACGGGCTGGGGTACATCGCGTTTTGCTAAACAAGGTCACAATTTCTTTGGTCAATGGTGCTTTAGTAAAGGTTGCGGCATAGTGCCAAACCAACGCGATCAAGGTGCTGACCATGAAGTGGCGAGTTTTGATTCGATAGAAGCCTCTGTGCGTTCGTATTTCCGCAATATTAACCGTAACCAAAGTTACTTACCGCTACGTGACATTCGTAGTGAGCTGCGTATCAATGATGAGAGTATTAATGCCTGTGCACTTGCGGCAGGATTAATTAACTATTCAGAAAGAAAAGCAGCTTATATTGATGAGATCCGCGCGATGATCCGTCATAACCGTAAATTTTGGCGCAACAATACCAGCACTGATTATGCGCTGTGTGCGGCGCCTGAACCTGTGGTAACTGAAATTGTCGAAGAAGACGCGATTGAATTACCTAAGGTCATTACCTTGACTGACGATGCTGCTATTGTTGAAATGAAAAATATTGATACAACTATTGTTGAGCCAGGTAACATCGCTGAGAATGCTGAAGATGCAATTGAATTACCTGAGGTCATTAGCTTGACGGTTGACTCAACTTTTGTTGAAGCGAAAAAAAATGATTCAAAAATTGTTGAGTCGAACAAGACTGCTGATAATGTGAAAAATGACACTGTAACGGCAGAAGAACCAATAAAATCCGTTGTAGCAGAATAATTACCTAGTTTACTTTTTCGGTGCTCAGAGCCTTTCTGAGTGCCTTTTTTAATTCCCACTCTCGTTAATACCCTGCTATTTTTAACACTATTAGTCCGTAAGGGTAACTTAGGTTAAATTTACGCTATAAATCACTATGTTTGTTAAAAGCGGCCTGTTTTTTGAAATTACCTAATTATTGATACACTGCCTACTTTTGAGTATATGAGGGTTTTTGGCGGTTTTAAGCCTGTAAAATTGCCGTTTCTTAATTTTAAGGGGGTTTTATTGATGATTATATAGATGTTACGTAGTCGTAAAAGTGTAAAAAATGCTTGGATATGTGACCGACCTCAATTTTCCAGTCACTAGATGATTGAACTGCTTCCCATAGCTAATGTAGTTGTAATACTCTCCACCCATCAAATCTTGCAGTGCAAAGAATTGTAAAAATATAATAATAATATATAAGCAAATAAACACACACTACTATGATAATTGAAAGGCTGAGTTTGTTATGGATAAATCACTAAGTTCGAAAATATTTATATCCCTGTTTGTGGGCTTGCTACTGGGTACAATCGTTCAGTATGGCTTTGGCGCAGGATCGTTCCTTGACACATACTTTGTCGGCGCAGCTACTGCAGTCGGTACTATGTTTGTATCACTAATTAAATTGATGGTTGTACCATTAGTTTTCATCTCTATTGTATGTGGTGTATGTGAACTGAAAGACATCAAAAGTTTTGGTCGCTTAGGTGGCAAAACGTTCTTCCTTTACCTAGCTAATACAGCTATCGCAATCACAGTCGCTCTTATTGTGGCAATGATTGTACAACCAGGTGTTGGTGCGAACCTTGCTGAATTAGGTGGTACTGCGGTACATCTAACAACAACTGAAACGCCTGATATCGGTCAATTAATTATTAACATCGTACCAAGCAACCCTGTTCAAGCATTTGCTTCTGGAGACATGTTACAAATCATCTTCATGGCAATCATCACTGGTCTAGCGATTCAAGCACTAGACAAGAAAGGTGGTCCAGCGATCAATGCATTCCAAATCGCTAATGACATCATGATGAAACTAGTTAGCTTAATCATGAGCTTTGCTCCGATTGGTGTATTTGCCCTGATGATCCAATTAGGTGCGACATTAGATGGCGCTACACTGACTTCAGTAGCAGGTTATGTGGCTCTTGTTGTAGCGTTACTTCTTGTTTGGATTTTAGTTGTATACCCACTAGCAGTATGGGTAACTACCGGTATCCGTCCAGCAACGTTCCGTCGTCAGATCCGTGAGCAGTTCCTATTCTCACTATCTACAGCGAGTTCAAACGCGACTATCCCTGTAACTATGCGTACCCTGACTGAAAAAATTGGTGTATCGAAAACAGTTGCTGGTTTTGGTGTGCCACTAGGCGCAACAATGAACATGTCAGGTGTATCTATCTACATCTCGATTGCAACAGTATTCGCTGCAAACGCATACGGCACGCCAATCCAAGTAGGTGACTTGTTCACTATGGGCCTAACGATTCTACTATTATCAGTAGGCGCAGGTGGTGTACCTGGTGGCGGTATCGTGATGATCGGTGTGTTACTAACACAACTAGGTCTACCGGTTGAAGCACTAGCAATCATTGCAGCAGTTGACCGTATCAACGATATGTTCTGTACTTCTGCTAACGTTATCGGTGATACCGCGGTGAACACTATCGTGGCTAAATCTGAAGGCGAGCTAAACATTGTAGTTGCTAATGCAGAACCTCAAGGTGAAGCTAAAACAGCTTAATTACTAAAAAGTAATACCAGAAAGGGAGCTTAATGCTCCCTTTTTTATTTCCTGCTAAAAGTTATCCTGTGTTAATTCTTTTTATCTGTTTCGATTGTTGCTATAACTAGGTAATAGCGTTAACGATGGCATGCCAAAGCGTTAACTTGTCAGTTATAATTCAATGGATGATCGAGTGACAGATAACGAAACCCACACCCCCCAACCGCTACTTACAGCAAGTGAATACTTATGTAAGATCTTATTATCACCAGTTTATGAAGCTGCCGTGGTTACCCCGTTACAACCATTAACTAAGCTCTCGCAACGCTTCGCCAATAATATTCTGCTCAAGCGTGAAGATCGCCAACCTGTGCATTCATTTAAACTGCGTGGTGCTTTTAATAAATTAGTGCAGTTGTCTGAAGCACAGAAGTTACGTGGTGTCGTAGCCGCCTCTGCGGGTAACCATGCCCAAGGTGTGGCGATGTCAGCGAAAAAACTCGGTATCAAAGCCATTATTGTGATGCCAGTTATCACCCCCGAGATTAAAGTCAGCGCTGTGCGTGGCTTTGGCGCAGAGGTGTGTTTACACGGTGATAGTTTTGATGAAGCCTCTAACCATGCAAAAAAATTGTCTGCAGAACAAGGTTATACCCTGATCCCACCATTTGATGATCCGGATGTGATCGCGGGACAAGGGACTATCGCTCGTGAATTACTTGAGCAAAATGCCCATTTAGATTATATCTTTGTGCCTGTTGGCGGCGGCGGCCTAGCTGCTGGCATTGCGGTTTATATCAAACAGTTAAAACCTTCAATTAAAGTCATCGGGGTTGAGCCGCGAGATTCAGCCTGTTTACGTGCCGCACTCGATGCTGGCGAACCTGTTACCCTAGATCGTGTCGGTATTTTTGCCGATGGTGTAGCAGTAAAACGCATTGGTACTGAAACTTTCCGTTTGTGTAACGAGTTTATTGATGACGTGATCACGGTGAGCAGTGATGAAATTTGTGCTGCGTTAAAAGATATCTTTGAAGACACCCGTGCCATTGCTGAACCGTCGGGTGCATTAGCGTTAGCGGGATTAAAAAAATATACTGAATTAAACGGCCTGCGTGACCAGAACATGACGGCGATCTTAAGTGGTGCCAATGTCAATTTCCATTCATTGCGTTATGTATCAGAGCGCAGTGAATACGGTGAGAAGAAAGAAGCGGTACTTGCGGTAACTATTCCTGAACGACCAGGCGCTTTCTTAACGTTCTGCGAGTTAATTGGCAACCGGGCCGTGACCGAGTTTAACTATCGTTATTCTAATCGCGCAGCGGCAAATATCTTTGTTGGTTTACGTACCCCACAAGGCACGCCTGAGCTAAACACTGTGATCAAACTGCTTGAAGACGCGGAATATCCAGTGGTTGATTTGTCTGAAGATGAAATGGCCAAACAGCACGTGCGTTATATGGTCGGTGGTCGTCCAGCGGAAGCCTTGCAAGAGCGCTTGTTTAGCTTTGAATTTCCTGAGCATCCTGGGGCATTACAGAAATTTTTATTAACCCTAGGGATGAACTGGAATATTACCTTATTCCATTACCGTAATCATGGCGCTGCGTACGGCCGAGTATTAACCGGATTTGAATTACCGGACGGTGAGATGAAAGCCTTTTCAGCTTATTTAGTTAAATTAGGTTATCAGTATAAAGAAGAAACTAATAACCCAGCGTATAAATTCTTTCTAGCGCACTAGTTTGCATGACTAACTAACACTGGTTATATCAGCCACTGAGAATGGAGCAATTCTCAGTGGCTTTTTATTATGTCAGGGTTATAGCTGTGCATTTTTATCTTCTCCAGTTTTATTCATGCCCTTACCCTTAGGCCATTGTCCGCGAATTAATAGCCTAGTTTAACTAAACAATGATACCCTTAGCGCATTAATCCCATTCTTTTTATATTGGAAAATATTATGCTGAGCTACCGCCACAGTTTTCATGCTGGCAACTTTGCAGACGTACTTAAACACGCTGTTGAAGTACTGATCTTAGAAGCGTTAAAACAAAAGGATACGCCTTTTGTTTATCACGATACCCATTCTGCAGCAGGTCGTTATAGCTTATCGAGTGCCAACGCTGAAAAAACCGCGGAATACGTAGATGGTATCGCTCGTATTTGGCAGCAAGGTGAAGTACCTGCGCCATTAATTCCTTATTTAAATGTGATTAAGCAGCTAAATAAAACGTCGAAATTAAAGCATTATCCTGGTTCACCGTTAGTGGCACGATTATTACTACGTGAACAAGATCGTATGCAAATGACAGAGTTACACCCTGCTGACGTGAAATTATTAGAGCAAGAATTTGCCGGTGATCGCCAAGCACGTGTTTACAAACAAGATGCCTACGACGGCCTGAAAGCCTTGTTACCTGGCCGTGCTAAACGTGGTTTAGTATTGCTTGATCCGTCTTATGAAATCAAAAGCGAATACCGTCAAGTCGTGCAAGAAATCGCACAAACTTACCGTCGTTTTGCCACTGGTACGTACGCACTTTGGTATCCGATTATCGAACGTCGCACCATTGACCGTCTTAAGCGTGATTTTGTTGGCACCGGTATTAAGAAGATCTTAGTTATCGAACTTTGTGTAAAAAGTGATACTGAAGAACGCGGTATGACAGGTACTGGTATGGTAGTGATTAATCCACCGTGGAAATTGTACTCGCAAATGGAAGAGTTATTACCTTGGTTAACGGAAGAATTGGGTCAAGATAAAAACGCCCACTTCCGTCTGGAATGGTTAGTACCAGAATAGACTAAGTAAATATCGAGTTATAGTATCAAGTAATAATATCGCTTTGATCGTGTAACTCGCGCTGGCCTAGGTATTTATACCTAGGCGCATCAAATAGGTAAATTATGAAGCAATGGATCGCAGAACAATTATCAGCACAGGGCGCTGTCGCTGCAGGATTACCCGCTAAACATATTGGTGGCGATGGCGAACATCTGGTATTTTTTCATGCCAATGGTTTTCCGCCAGCTATGTACCAACAAATGCTCCAACCCCTTACTGACTCGTACAAAGTCAGCGCTGTCTATCAGCGTCCACTCTGGCCATTACCGGTTCCTGAAGATTTTGATAATTGGCGACTGATGATCGACGATGCGTGCCGCTTTATTGCCGCGCAACCAGAACCCATTACCTTAGTTGGTCATTCGATGGGTGGCTTAATTAGTATTATTTGTGCGGTACGTGCACCAGAAAAAGTGAAACAACTTATTCTACTCGACCCGGTTATACTCGCCCCGCATTTGATTTGGGTGATGCGTAACTTACCTGATTTTCTCCGTAAAAAATTGCCGCTAGTGGAAAAAACATTAAGACGTCCCGATACCTTTGCCAGTATTCAACAAGGTTTCGACTTTCATCGTAAAGTACGCGGCTTTAAAGGTATTTCCGACAGTGTGTTAGCGGATTACATGGCTGAAGGTTTGCATCAAACCGACAACGGTTTCAAACTTAGCTATAGTCGTGAGTGGGAAGCCAGCATTTATCAAACCGTACCTTGGGCTTGGTCGAGTATTAAAAAATTGACCACAGATACTGTGGTGATCAGAGGGCGTGACTCCGATACTTTATCTGCGGAAGCGATGGCGCGATTATTACGTAAACAACCACACATCAAATTGATTGAAGTGGCAGGTGGACATTTGTTCCCATTAGAACAACCCTTGCAAACCGCTGAGGTTATTCGTCAGCAGTTAGTTGCACATAAAAATTAGGTCAATATGTATATATCAAAACTGATTAGTTTAGCCTTGCGTAAGCTCACTGCCGAGTTACGCTGGGCTAATTTATTTTTGATTTTTTGTAGTTATTTAGCGGTGGTCTGGGGATTATTGTGGTTAAGTAATGAAACTACATTAACCGATCCGCTGACCTTCTTTTATTATACCGTGGTGGTGATCTCTACGGTTGGTTTTGGTGACCTCTCGCCAAGTACGGCAAGTGGGCAATTGGTTGTTGCGCTCATTCAGATCCCATTTGGGTTATTAATCTTTGGTGCTGCGATTGGTAAAACCACGCAAGCCATTGTCGCTATTGCAAGGAAAGGTATGAACGGGAAAAAAGATTTTAGTACGTATAGCGATCATATTTTAATTTTAGGTTGGCGTGCACATCGCACCAAACGCATTTTAGAATTGATCCTGGCAGATAAAAAACGCCATAAACGCAAAATAATTTTGTGTGTTGAGCGTGATATGAGCCATCCGTTCCCACAAATGCTGGATGTGGAATTTGCTAAATTGGAATCGTTTACCCATCAAGATGAGTTAACACGTATTGCCATGGCGCAGGCGAGTTCGATTATTGTTGATGGTGAGAATGATGAAATGACGCTATCAATGGCATTAAGTGCCTCATCTCACGCCTCGAAACAGGTGCATATTAGTGCCTATTTTCATGAAGAAAGTAAAGCCGAATTATTGCGTGCTCATTGCCCGAATGTAGAATGTGCAAGTTCACGTCATGCCGAAATCTTAGTACGTACCATGCAATCACCCGGTGCCAGTATTCTGCATGAACAGCTGTTTTCAACCTTGGATGAAGCGACGTTATATTGCTTAACATTAGAGGATGTACCGGAAATGACCGTCGGTGATGTATTTCAGCCGCTGCGGGAAAAATACAGTATGACCTTGATGGCAGTTGCTGATGATGAAAAAGGTGCGGGTTTTAAATTAAATCCCAGCATGGATACGCCACTTCACGCAGGGCAAGTGTTACATTATATCGCCAATGAACGAGTCCGTAAGCACGAGATTAATTGGGTCGATGTGTTACTGCTGAAGATAGAGGAGTAGGCAGGGGGAAATACCTGATACTGTTGTTAGCAAGGGTTTGCGTTGTTCACAGTATCAGGTTAGTGAACTATTTTTCCAGTTCTGTTAAACGTGCTTCTAATGCCGCTAATTTTTCACGGGTGCGTAATAGCACTTTAGTTTGCACTTCAAATTCTTCACGGTTAACCAGATCAAGTTTGTTCAATTGTGATTGCAATACTTGATGGATCTTCTTTTCTACTTCAGACCCTAACGACTTAACGCTGCTTGGTAATGATTCATGTATTTGCTTCGCGATTTCTTCTAATTTTTGTGGCTTGATCATACGGCACCTAATTGCGAGTGAGTTTAACTTGTCTATAACGAGTCGTTAATGTTGCTTGTTGTTAGTCTAGCACTTTAATTATCGATTAATCGACCTAAAATGACTGCTGAAAATTGATCAGCGGTAATATTTTTACGACACCGTTTTCTGCATAATTTAATAAACCAATCTGCAAACCTTGTAAGTTTTCAGTCATATTAAAAATACCAATTTGAAATTTTGCGGTTTTGGCATAATTCATCACACCAAAATCCACTAATGATAACCTTTCACTGTAGTTTATCAGGCCTATATTGGCGCCTGCTACTGTTTTTGATAAGTTCACCATGGCGAAATTGACGCCTTTTACATGGGTAGTATTGTTCACTAGTGCCATGTTGAAACCAGTATCCTGGCCTAAATGCCAATTGAATAAGCTGAATGAAGCACCAGAGAATTGTTTATTTACTTTACTCGCGCCGAGCAATAAATTGAAACTGACACCTTCGAGTTTATCGACTTCAGATAAACCCAATACCGACATATCAAAACCCTGCACGGTTTCTGTTTGACCATGAAAGAGCGCAAGGCGGAAACCATCAACGTCTTGGCCTGCTGGGGCATTAAGGCCGATAGTCGAGAATTGCGCCGGTATTTCACTGGCGATGGCGACTTGGCTTAAACTTAACGTGGCAAGTATTACCAAGCATATTTTTTTGAATCCCATGAAAACTCCATACTAACAATGATAAGGGAAATAACCTGTGCTCGATTATAGCGGAATTAACTCGCTACTCTTAATCATATTTAACTTAGATTTAATCAGCTTTAACTGAGAATAAAATAATCAATCAGGGTTTTATTATGCTAAAAAAGGCGGCAATAGCGGGCTCGTCAAAGCGTTTACGCTGACAGCATAAACCCAGGTCAAAGGGCTCAATTTTATTGCTGTTCTCAAAGGTTAATACCCGATCGCGAACCGGACTGTTATCAACCACCACGGCAGGGGCAATACCCACGCCTAATCCTAATGCCACCATACTGACAATGGCTTCGTGTCCAGCCACCGTGGCATAAATACTCGGTTTAATTTTCATCTGCTTAAACCATTTATCAATACGTTTACGAGCGGGACCGTGTTCTGGCAAGATAAATGGCACGGCATTCCAGTCTATATTATTCTGCGTAATTTGTTGTTGTACTTGGCAGGAAATAACTGGGGTAATGATAGACAGTGGCACTTTGGCTATCTCGACAAACTTTAATCTATTCGATATTTGGTCGGGATGGGCGGCAATGGCAATATCAATTTTTTCTTCATCAACCAATTGCATGCCCATGGCTGCATCACCCGTGATCAGTTTGAGTTCGACGTTGGGATGCAGTAAGCGGAATTTATCGAGTATGGGCGGTAAGTGACTGTAGGCGGCGGTTACTGAACAAAAAATAGTAAGCTCACCATCGAGTTCGCCACTGTGACAACTCAGGTCGGCTTTCAGCTGGGTCCAATTTTCGAGGGTTTGTTGGGCAAAGCTGCGTAAGCGTTTACCGCTTTCAGTGAGTGCAACGGATCTATTATCACGGGTGAATATTTGGCTGCCTACGGCCTCTTCTAACCGTTGCATAGTACGCGTCAGGGTTGATGTGCTGACGTGCATAGCCTCTGCTGTTTTACCAAAGTGTAATGTCGTGGCTAAATGTAAAAAAAGTTGTAGTGAACGAATATCCATATTGCCTTTTTCCTGAGCGTATAATGTTTATCTGTTGTTATTGCTAGCTTTATTACTGCGCTGGTTATTTTTTATAAAAAAACCAAGTTGCTCTAATTTAGGGTAATAAACTGTTTTTAATATTATTTTACGAATATTTGAGTGTTAGGCGTCTGTTTCGCTATTTTAAAATCTAATATTAACCTAATTGTCACTGGATAAATGTTTACGTTGCAGATTATGCAACACTGTATTGTAAATATATCATTTCCAGCAATGAGTAACTTAGCATATAGTGAATACATAGCGCATCACTGGAGTAGTGATGGCACATTTAAATTACTAAATTCTCATGGAGAGCAACATGGCTAACTATTTTAACACTTTAAACTTACGCCAGCAGTTAGAGCAACTTGGCAAATGTCGTTTTATGGATCGCAGTGAATTTACTGACGGTTGTAACTTCATTAAAGATTGGAACATAGTAGTTGTCGGTTGTGGCGCGCAAGGTCTTAACCAAGGTCTAAACATGCGTGACTCAGGTCTTAATATTTCTTATGCATTACGTGGCGCTGCAATTACTGAAAAACGTCAATCTTTCCTAAATGCATCTGAAAATGGTTTCGTTGTAGATACTTACGAAAACCTTATCCCACAAGCGGATCTAGTATTAAACCTTACTCCTGATAAACAGCATTCAAATGTTGTTGAAACTATCATGCCGTTGATGAAACAAGATTCAACGCTAGCTTACTCGCACGGTTTCAATATCGTAGAAGAAGGCATGCAAGTACGTAAAGACATTACAGTAGTAATGGTTGCACCTAAGTGTCCTGGTTCTGAAGTACGTGAAGAATATAAACGTGGTTTCGGTGTTCCAACACTGATCGCTGTTCACCCAGAAAATGATCCGAAAGGTGACGGTCTTGCGATTGCTAAAGCATACGCATCGGCTACAGGTGGCGATCGCGCTGGTGTACTTGAGTCTTCGTTTGTTGCTGAAGTTAAGTCTGACCTTATGGGTGAGCAAACTATCCTTTGCGGTATGTTACAAACAGGCGCAATTCTAGCATTTGATAAAATGGTTGCTGACGGTAAGTCACCAGCATACGCAGGTAAATTGATTCAGTTCGGTTGGGAAACAATCACTGAAGCACTTAAGTATGGCGGCATCACTAACATGATGGATCGTCTATCTAACCCTGCTAAAATTAAAGCCTTCGAAATGGCTGAAGAAATGAAAACAACACTTCGCCCATTATTCGAAAAGCACATGGACGACATCATCACTGGTCACTTCTCATCAACTATGATGGCTGACTGGTCAAACGATGACGTTAACCTGCTTAAATGGCGTAAAGAGACTGGCGAAACTGCATTCGAGAACTACCCAGAATCAGACATCGTTATTGACGAGCAAGAATTCTTCGACAACGGTACGTTATTCGTCGCTATGATTAAAACGGGTGTTGAACTCGCATTCGAAAGCATGGTTGCTTCTGGTATCGTTGATGAGTCTGCATACTACGAATCACTACATGAAACGCCGTTAATCGCGAACACGATTGCACGTAAGCGTTTATATGAAATGAACGTTGTTATCTCTGATACAGCTGAATACGGTTGTTACTTATTTGCTCATGAAGCGGGTCCACAACTACGTGACTACGTAAATGCGCTACCAACTGAATTGATGGGTTCTGCATTCGCTGCTGAATCAAACAGTGTTGATAACGCTCGTTTAATTGATGTGAACGAAGAAATCCGTAATCACCCTGTAGAAGTTATCGGTAAGAAACTTCGTGGTTACATGTCAGACATGAAAAAAATCGTTGGCTAATACCTGATGTAAGCATCAAGGTTTAGTTGATATAGCCCGGTAAGCATGACGATGTTTACTGGGCTTTTTTGTGTCTGCTGATTACTTAAGAAGGACTAGTTTACATAACATGCATTATGCGCAGTGATTTTTAGCCTTTTAGTTTGTGGCTAAATCCAATCAACTACTACAAGTATGCAACCGACATTAAGAAAAGTAATTTCAATCGTTATTTGTAATCTTTAGTGTACTTATAAGGTGGGCGACTCGATATTTATCTACGTCATTTAATAATGAATATTGTGTCTTAATATCGAACTCGGTTATTTCCAATTTATCAGCATGATCATCGACAGCATTAAATATTTCATTTAATGCAATCATCTCTTCATCATTAATTACTTCTATCATGATGTTGTCTCATTGGTTGATAACCTGAGTTAATAATACATGTTTTTTTTAGTTTTTTTATTCTACATTTAATTTATAAGTCGTTAATAATATTATCTTTTACTAAGTTAGATAAAAATAAATCGATTTAAGTGAAGCGTGCCACAGGTCAAAACAAGTACAATAAGTATTACCAGGTAATACTTATTCCGTTGTGATTACGGAATATCTCATTAGGATGTTTGATGGCCGTTAGCTATGTGCCTAGAATAACTCTTAGTGGGAGTTAGCTCGCTAGATTTTACGTAGCGAATCAGTTGAATCGAGAGATTCATTCAGAATTCCCATGCGAGTCCTGATCTTTATAAAATAATGCCTGTTATTTTTTAAAAAATCCCCAACTTGGGTTACTAGTAGGAGTGAGGCGTTAGTTTTTGCGACTAATAAATTATTTTCTATCTGAGGTTTGGATATCCCCCCTTAAATGGAAACTTAATTTAGCACAATTTCGCTTGAGGTCAGATCAAGTTAAAAGAAGGGGTTTATCGATATTTGAACCTTTTAAGAAGGGAACTTTAAATACTCAGATTTGAAAAGGCTGTCTAGTCTGGCACTGGATAATGCGCGTCTGATTGAGGTAAACGAAGATACTTGATGGCAGTCGTGGTCCTGCGATAGAAGGTGAATCTAGAATCCTTTCCAGACTCTCACCTCAAGCCAATAATAAAAACTGACTATCTTGGTAAGCTGAGTTCAATTTATCGACATTGAAGAATTACTCAGCGGCAATTAATGCTAGTTATGCTTGTGGTGGTGTACTTTCAGCGTTAGAAACAACGGCATCGATTTGTACCAAAGCATCCATTGGGATAGCTGTAACGCCAATGATTGTTGCTGCTGGAAGATCGCTGTTAAAGAATGTGGTGTAAATTGCATTTACAGCATCAATATCAGCGATATTTTTCAGTTGGATATTAACTTTAACAACATCATCCATAACGTGGTCAACACTTGCTAGAATTGCTTTAATGTTGTTTAAGCATTGCGTAGCCTGTGCTTTCACATCTCCGGTTACCATTGCATTGGTTTTTGGATCTAAAGGTAATTGACCTGCGACATGATTGTAATGAGAAAACGCAACTGTGTGTGAGCAAGGCATTGTTGGTGCATTCTCAGTGTTGCTTGCTTTTATAACGAGAAGACGTGTGTCTTCAGGAAGTTGTGGCGGAGTACCATCGCCGTGTGATACAGAAGTATCAATTTGTATTAGAGCGTCCATAGGTAAAGCGGCAGCATTAACGACTGAGCGTGCTGGAACATAGCTTGGGAAAAACGTCGCACAAACTGCGTTTACCGCTTCAACATCGGTGATGTTTTTAAGGAATATTGTGGTCTTAACGATATCGTTCATATCATGATTGATACTTTCTAAAATGGCTTTGATGTTATTTAAACACTGCGTTGCCTGCTCTGTTATACCACCTGCTACTAATTCACCAGTTTTTGCATCGATAGGTAATTGCGATGAAATATTGTTGTAATGCGAGAAAGCGACTGTTTGTGTCGAAGTCGCACTTATTGGTGCATTTTCAGTATTTCTTGCCAGTTTAATAAGCGCGCAAGGAGCTTGTGGCGCAGTACCTTCACCGTTGGAAATCAGCGCTTCAATTTGTACTAAAGCATCATTCATCGGTAAAGCTGCAACTGCTACAGTCGTCCGTGTAGGAAGGTAGCTTTGGAAGAATGTTGCATAAACTTCGTCTACAGCGTCCATATCTGAGATGTTTTTCAGGAATACAGTGAGCTTAATTACATCATCCATCACATGGTCAGTACTTTCTATAATAGCTTTAATATTCGTTAAGCACTGCTTTACCTGATCTTTTATATTGCCCACTACAATTTCACCGGTTTTAGGATCTAGCGGTAATTGAGCGGAAATATTATTGTAATGAGAAAAAGCGACTGTTTGTGTGGATACTGCATTTTGGGGTGCATTTTCAGTATTTCTTGACGCTTTTATGATGACGTTATTCATATGATATTTACCCTATTTGATATGATTATAGTTCGATGTTGTTGAGTCGAGTATACGTAATAGGGATGAACAATCTTTGAACTCAATCACAAAGTGAATTATTTGGCTATCTCTATATGGTTGATTTTGAAGTGTTTTATTATGCGTGTTAATGTTTTCGTTATGGGTTTTTAACTGTGGGAATACGGTATTATTTTTTAAATTATTGATTCTATTAAATTTGATTTTGTACAATTTTGTTGTAATTAGGTTAATAACTTAAATTGCTAAATATTATGCAGGTTAACTGCGTATGTATACATAAAGTAGTAGCTTTTTGTTTTTAATAATTTGCTAACTGGATCATATTTTTACGCGAGATATTATTTGGCTGGGGTAGGGATAGATCTTGCACCTAACTTGCAGATGTGGTTAAAAACGGCATTTAATATTGATAATGGCGTGTGTAATGTTGGGTTTAAAGCGGGGCATTGTCTATATTTGAGCTGTTGTTAGTATGAGTTGTTAGCATGTATATCAATTGCTATACATGCTAACACTTGGGACTAGATCAACCTAAATTGCGTAAGTCGCGATGAGATATTTCACTATCGCTTTTGACTCAAACATATCCACGTCGGTATTAGGATCTTTTAAGAAAGGGACTTGCACTGTGCCGTGTTCAGCAAAAAATGCACTGCGTTTAGTTTCTGGTAACGGCGTGTATTCACCTGGGCTTAAGCGTCTTGTTGCAGGACCTAGTTCACCAAATCGTTGCTTACCTAAATTAACTAATAAATACGGCAGTTCTAATTCACACAAGGTTTCACGCACTGGACGTGAATAAGGGCTACTTTCAAAACTGTATAATACCAGTGGGTCGGTTGGTTCGATTGCTGGGGTTTTAGTTTTACCTGCATTCCAACGAATTAACGATGCAGTTGTTGAACTGGCATAGTTAAATAGATTGGCACGTAACCGGATCGGTGCGCTGCTATTGGCGTAATGCTGGTATAAATAGGTGATGATCTCAGACGCAGAGTTGAGGATGGTCTGGGTATTTTTATCGATCAAGAATGGAATTTTATCTGTGCTATACATTTCTTGCAGTTGTTGCTTGTGGCGCTCGCCGCCTTTGGGACAAGGAATAATAAGCACATCAAGGTTCAATTCTGAGATTGCTTCACGTACTAAGCGGCACAGTGGGTCGGCTTCGTTGTCATACATGATTAACGGATCTTGCTCATTAATCGTGGTTTTGGCTGCTTTGGTGCCAGCCCATAAGCGCGTTTGTGAAGCCAGTGCAGAAGTCAGTAGATTAAACATAGCGTAAATCCGTTCAGCTAAATGATTAGTCTAAATACTATTTTTAGAAAGATCTATTAGATTAATCTGGTGATTGAATAATCTAATAAATAAAGATAATTAGTTTATTAATTCAGTATTTGGCTGGCCGAGGAGTGATCTAACAACGTTCTCACAGTCTTCGATTCGATTGATACTTTTAGGTGCAACCATCACCATATCGTTACCTGCTACTGCACCTAATATTTCGGGATGTGGATTCAGATCAAGTAACCGAGCAATGAGTTGCGCGCAACCGGGGGGCGTTTTTATGACGACGACGAACTGGTTGTGCGTGATAAATTCAATCTTGGTGGATACTGATACATCTGTATGTCGCGATTTACCTTCAGTGGGTAATTGATATATTTTTTTACCATAAGCATCTGTTACTTTGATGACATTTAAGCGGGACAACATTCTCGATACGGTCGATTGATTAATATGATGATAGCCAAGCTTAATTAACCGTTGACGAATATCATCTTGGGTATGAAGACGCTCTATTTTTAGAAGATTTTTACAGGCATCGGTTATGTTGTCATTATAGGCGGTAGATTGTTCTATATTATTCATGCATACCTCGATGGACTCGTTTCTATATGTGGCTGGCTATCTTGATACCTATAATTAGATAGTGTTTTTTAGGTTAAGTCTATTAAATTCTTAGTGTTATGTGGCGTGGATGTTTTTTTTCGAGTTGATAACCCCATAAAAATTGTTTTTACAGGATTATCATCGACATGTTCTAGTTACATTCAGTCATAATTTTACGTGAGAATGATTTCTCACAATATTTACATTTTAGCTGTACGCTCTCATTACGTGCTACCACAGCAAAGCTACTATCCACAGGTTCATTATGGGTAATACAATTGCTGTTTGGACAAGCAAAAACTGCGGTAACTTTCTGCGGTAAAGCTAGCTTCAATTTTTTTGAAACTTCATAATTTTCTATTTGATTTACTGTCGCATGGGGGGCATATAATGCTAACTGGTTGGCCTGATCTTCATTAAGAAATACGTTTTCTATTTTAATTAAATCTTTATGACCAAGTTCTGATGATGGCAAGTTTAGACCAACTGTAACCCTTTGATTTGAATCTTCTAGGTTAAATAACTTTAATATCTTTATACCTAAATTGGCAGGGATATGGTCAATGACAGAGCCATTTTTAATCGCTTCAACTTGTAACTTGTGTTCTTTAATCATCTGGTTATCTCCCTATTAAAACTGTTCATTAAGGACAAGAGCAAGTAGTGCTTCACGTGCATAAACACCATTTTCAGCTTGCTGAAAGTAGTAAGCATGTTTGGTTTTGTCTACGTCGACAGTGATCTCGTCAATACGCGGTAAAGGATGCAGTACTTTCAGGTTATCGCGGGCATTCTTTAACATATCGGCAGTAAGGATGAAGGCTGCTTTCATGTGCGCATATTCTGATTCGTCAAAGCGTTCTTTTTGCACTCGGGTCATATACAGCACATCAAGATCATCAACCACATCTTCAATGTCGTTATGCAAACTGTATTCGATACCAGCATCGCGCAATTCTTGTAACATATAATCAGGCATGGCTAAAATATCGGGTGAGATAAAGAACAGTTTGGTGTTATTAAATTTCGCCAGTGCTTGAGTGAGTGAATGTACGGTTCTGCCGTATTTCAGGTCACCAACAAAGGCTATATTTAAGTTATCGAGAGTGCCTTGAGTTTCATAAATACTGAATAAGTCGAGTAAGGTTTGGGTTGGATGCTGATTAGAGCCGTCACCACCATTAATCACCGGCGCGTTATTAGAAAACTCAGATGCTAAGCGCGCAGCCCCTTCTTGTGGATGACGCATGATAAAGGCATCCACATAGGATGCGATAACCTGTACTGAGTCAGCCAATGTTTCGCCTTTCTTGGCTAATGAGGTATTGCCGGCATTGTCAAAACCAACGACAGTACCCCCTAACCGTTGTACGGCAGTTTCAAATGATAAACGCGTTCGTGTTGACGGTTCAAAAAAGCAACTCGCGATAACTTTATTTTTCAGTAATGTTGGGTTGGGCTCTGCTTTTAATTTCCCTGCGGTATCCACAATGAGTTCTAGGTCATTTCGACTTAGCTCTGGAATGGAAATTATGTGCTTTCTAAACAAAGTATTATTCATGCTATCTCCAGCCTTATTTCGATACAGTTATAAACATAATTACCTATTTTTGTTAAATCAGATAAAAACAGGCAAAAAAAAGCCCTCTTTAAAAAGAAGACTTTTTTTAACAATTGAAGAATGAACCCAATCGTGATTGATGTTTATAGATAGATAAATTTAGCCTAAATGATAACTTCATTGTATGCCCCCTAAAAAGATTAAACGCATCATACGCCCATTGATTTTAAAAACAAGTGTAGTCATCAAGAATATAAACATGCATAACGTCGTATGCATGTTTATGCTTTTAAAGGTAAATAACGTGATTTTATTGACCTAAAGTTGCAACCATAATTGCTTTGATAGTATGCATACGGTTTTCAGCTTCATCGAATACGATAGAGTGCTTAGACTCAACCACTTCATCAGTCACTTCAACACCGTCTTTTAGCATTGGGTACTCTTGTGCAAGTTCTTTACCAACAACAGTATCTTCACCGTGGAATGCTGGTAGGCAATGCATGAATTTCACATGTGGATTACCAGTTGCTGTCAGCATTGCCATGTTTACTTGGTAAGGCATCATTAAGTTGATACGCTCAGCCCATGCTTCTTTCGCTTCGCCCATTGATACCCAAACATCAGTATATAGGAAGTCACAACCTTTAACGCCTTCTTTAATGTCGTCAGTTATTGTGATTTTAGCGCCAGTTTCTTCAGCGATATCAAGACATTTAGCTACTAAGTCTTCATCAGGCCAGAATGCTTTAGGAGCAACAAGACGGATGTCCATACCCATTTTCGCAGCACCAACCATGAGTGAGTTACCCATGTTGTTACGAGCATCACCTAGGTATGCAAAAGTAACTTCGCTTAGTTGTTTACCACGAGCATGCTCTTGCATAGTTAGGAAATCAGCAAGAATTTGAGTTGGGTGGAATTCGTCAGTTAGACCATTCCATACTGGAACACCAGCGTTAGCGCCTAGTATTTCAACGATTTCTTGACCGTAACCACGGTATTCAATGCCATCGTACATACGGCCAAGAACACGTGCAGTATCTTTCATTGATTCTTTGTAACCGATTTGAGAACCTGCAGGGCCTAAATAAGTTACGTTAGCGCCTTGGTCGTAGGCAGCTACTTCAAATGCACAACGTGTACGAGTTGATGCTTTTTCAAAGATCAACGCAATGTTTTTGCCTTTTAGCGTAGGTTGTTCAGAACCGTTGTACTTCGCTTTTTTAAGGTCTGCAGCAAGTTCAAGCATGTGTTGAATTTCACGTGGAGTGAAATCTAGAAGTTTTAGGAAATTACGGTTACGTAGATTAAAAGCCATGATTTGTTCCTTAATAATTTTTTATGGGCCAATAGTATTTGGATACTATTGGCTAGTTGTTATATGGAGGTTGTTAGAGATCTAATCCGCAATAATGTTAGTGCCAGCTTGGCCTTTCAAGATGCGTAAACCTGCATCTAGAGCGCCAATACCAACTAACTTACCACCTCTTTTAATGAACTCACAAGATGCTTCAACTTTAGGCCCCATCGAGCCTGCGTCAAAAGTATATTGTGCTAATTGGTTCGGTGTTGTGGTTGATAGTGCCGTTTGCTCTGGCGTTCCCCAGTTTACAAAAACAGCATCTGCATCAGTTAAAATAAGTAATGCATCGGCATTAAGTTGTTTTGCTAGGTAAGCTGCTGACATATCTTTATCAATAACAGCTTCAACACCAACTAATTTATTATCAACTAACTTAACAGGGATACCGCCGCCGCCAGTACAAATCACGAGATGTTGTTGTTGGATCAAGGCTGTGATTGCATCACTTTCAATAATCCCTGTTGGTTGTGGGCTAGGTACAACGCGACGGAAATATTCACCATCTGGTTTGATAGTCCACTGATATTTCTCAGCTAATTCACGAGCTTCAGCTTCATTGTAAACCGGTCCAATTGGCTTGGTAGGGTCTAAGAATGCTGGATCATTTGGATCAACGCTCATTTGAGTAAGTAAGCAAGATACGTCTTGTTTAGGTAATAAATTTTTCAATTCTTGCATCAAGATATAACCGATCATACCTTGAGTTTCAGAACCTAATACGTCTAATGGATAAGGGCTTACAGCTTTATATTCTAAACCTTGTAGTGCTAATAGTCCGACTTGTGGGCCGTTACCATGTACTAGTACAACGTTGTATTCTGTTGCTATTTCAGCAATAGCTTTGGCTGCAACTGCGATATTTCTACGTTGAATATCTGCTTCAAGTGGTTCGCCTCGACGTAATAGTGCATTACCACCGAGTGCCACAACAACTGTTTGTTTTGTCATAATTAAAAATCTCTTTTAAAATAATCTCGACGACTAGATTCCGTCACGTTCAATTGGGCAACTCATGCAGCGAGCGCCACCGCGACCACGGCCGAGTTCATCACCTGGAATTGGTAGAACTGTAATACCCGCTTTGTCGTATTTTTCGTTAGTGTGAGAGTTACCTTCGTAACCAATGACAACACCTGGTTTTACCGTTAATACGTTGTTCGCATCGTTCCATTGCTCACGTTCTGCTGTGAAACTGTCACCACCAGTGGTGATTAGGTTTAGCTGGCTTACGCCGAGTGCTTTTTCGATAGCAGTAACGAAGTAACCTTCTTCTTTGACGTTTACGGCACCAGACTCATCACCAGTTAGGTTCCAGCACTGTACGTCTTTACTTATAACTTCAGGGTAAACAGAGAATGTATCTTCATTCAAGTGTGTCATTACTGTATCTAAGTGCATGCAAGAGCGGTGTTTAGGAAGTTGCATTGCAATAATTTGTTTTGCTTGACCGCTTTTGAATAAGCCTGATGCTAGTTGTTCAACACCTTGTGGAGTTGTACGCTCAGACATACCAATAAGTACAGAGCCTTTACCAATAACTAGAACGTCGCCGCCTTCGATTGTAGAGTTGTCATACATTTTTTCTTCATGACCGTAGTACTTCACGAAGTCAGCACCAGCGAAGATTGGGTGCCAGTGGTAGATTGCACGAACGTGGTTAGTTTCACGTTGACGAGCCGCTTTAGCCATTGGGTTGATAGAAACGCCACCATATACCCAGCAAGATGTATCTCGAGTAAATAAGTGATTCGGTAGTGGTTCGATGATGAAGTCTGTTGGAGCGTGCATACCTTGCATCATAGAAGATGATTTCATTGACATTTCAGCGTAAGACAAACCACCAGTTAAGATTTTAGCAAGGTCGATGTTTGGTAAATCACCTAGGTAGCAGCGTACGTCATTAGCAAAGGTCGCGCCTAAGCGGTAATCAGATATTTGACTCGTTAACAACCATTCTTTCGCTTCTGGAATTGCTAATGTATCCGCAAGAAGGTCAGTGAGAAGTAACACTTCTACGCCTTGGTCACGCAATGTTTTGGTAAACACATCATGCTCTTTACCCGCACGTTCTACTGCTAGCACGTCATCAAATAATAAGTCGTGGCAGTTAGATGGTGTTAAATGGCTTAGTGAGCGTCTTGGACGGTGAACTAGAACACGACGTAATTGACCGACTTCAGAACCTACATATAATTTACTCATAATCTTATCCTTCGCTAAATCGTTTATGAAATACTATTAATTATGTGAAAGCTTAAATTTTTATTGCTGCTACTTAGTGCTTTAAGTTGATGTGTGCAGTATACGATATAGGTTCTGCCAATCTTCGATCTCTGTCACGTTTTTACATTGTTAATGGTATGTAACTGATTGATTTGAAAGTGTTTTATTATGCCTGAGGGAACCCGGTATTATTATGCGAAAGCCGTTTTCTCGTCGGTTTTTTTTATTAAGCTTTTGATTTTAAAGTATTTGCTTATTGTCTTTTTTGATTGGTTTTAAAACACTATTTGAATCGTTAAAATTTATGCAGATGAAGTGCGTATATATCTAAATGGGTAGGCGTTTTTTCGTTGTTAATTTGCTAGTCCGATCATGTTTTTATTTGGGGTTATTATTGCTTTAGATCTTGCAGTTTTCATTGCTTTTATAATCAGGCTATATTCTCTGCCCGCTTGGCGATATTAAGGTCGATAATCACCTCTGATTTGCAGTATAAAATGACTATTATTTGCTATTTTATGCCGGAATTTTTGTGTACTTGCTTCAGCTTAATGTCGCCAAGGTTGGTTCTCAAATCGATAGTGGGTTTTGTAAACATAAAATACTGGATATAAGGCTATTAACCAAGAGAACAAGTACATGTCATGGCTGACTGGCAAAGTATTAAGGAGGGCTACAGAACGCGGAGTTATAGGCAAAAAAATACCCTTCCTGGAAATAGGAGGGGTATTTTAACAATCAATTATGCTAATTAGCTTATATTGACATTATGATAGGATGACGCCAAGACTGAGCATCGCCATCACTAAAATAGTTAATATAGCGATGAGTGGCGCGACCCATTTTAACCAACGTACATAAGGTACTTTGGCAATCGCAAGACCACCCATAACCACTGCTGACGTTGGAGTAATTAAGTTCACAATACCTGAAGCTGATTGGAACGCTGTGACCACTAAATCTCGACTAACAGAAGCAAAATCAGCCAATGGAGACATAATAGGCATAGTTAAAACAGCTAATCCAGATGTTGATGGCACTAAGAATGACAGTAATACTTCAATCCAATACATGACATTGATAAAGACAATACCAGATAAGCCTGAGATCGCCATTTCAGCTGAGTTGAGAATAGTATCAGTGATCATTCCTCGGTCCATGATCACTACGATCCCACGCGCTATACCCACAATGAGTGCCACACCAAGTAGGTCGCGAGCACCATCAATGAAACTCGATGTTAACTCTTCTTCACTCATTCTAGCGACGAGACCGGTGATGATGGCAGCTACTAAGAATAGACCTGAAATTTCAGCCATCCACCAACCTGCTACTGCAACACCATAAATCATGATTGCAAAAGAAGCGACGAAGATAGTTAGAATGAGTTTACGAGTTGTTGTAAATTCTAATTTCTCATCTGATTTATTTCCTAAGAAATGCGCCATATGCTCTTCATGTTTATCAAACATAATCGATTTTGATGGGTCTGCTTTGATCTTCTTAGCATAACGCATGACGTAGATTACGCAGATTAACCAACCGATAGCTAGGGTAGCGATACGTAAAAACATGCCATCAGTAAACGGGATACCGGCAGTATTAGATGCTATCACGGTTGCAAATGGGTTAATGGTCGACCCTATTACACCAATACCAGCGCCTAATAGTACGGTTGCTGCGCCTACCACCGAATCAAAGCGAGCTGCAAGCATGACGGGGACGATCAGTGAGTAAAATGGTAATGACTCTTCGGCCATACCGTAAATAGTACCGCCAGCAGCAAACAGTGCCATTAGGATCGGGATCATCAATTCTTCCCGACCATTTAGGCGTGTGGTCACTCGCTCAATACCAGCATCAATTGCGCCTGTTTTTGTTACTAGGCCAAGAAAACCACCAATAATAAGAATGAAAAGAGAGACATCAATTGCCGCTGCTGCATAGGTATTGTGATCGTAAAAACCATCTATAGGTGCAAGCACTACATCCACAAATCCTTGCGGATTATTCTCAACAGCATGGTATGTGCCTGTGATTGGCACTTCTTTGCCAATCTCTTCATTCATGACTCGCTCGTACTGACCGGCTGGAATAATCCAAGTCATTAGAGCGACAATTGCAATAAGTGCAAATAAGATTGTATAAGCAGATGGAAATTTTAAGTTAGCAAAAAAGCCTTTTTTTTCTGTATCTAAAGTTGATGTAGTCATCTTTTATCCTCGCTATTTGTTATACCGATATCGGGCATAGCATTAAATTTTTAGCAATTAGAATTGGAACTTTTATATAATAAAAATGCGGAAAAAGCTGTGGGTGATAGACGGTGTTTATAAATAAAACATAATATTTTCATTATCATTTATCCAAATTAAAGGCCGGAGATTTAGCCGAAATAATAATGTAGTTTGGCTTTGTATAATTACTAATTGATCACATTTTAAAGGATGAAATCATCTCTTAAGTAGTAGTTTTTTTTGGATTGGTTTGCATGTGGATATTTTCATTGAATAGTTGCAAGATTATGCAACTGGTAAAAAATGCGCCAATGCCGAATTGAATTATATTTTTATAATTAGCGGGGCTTTTAACTAAAAGGCTTGGGGGATGTGCAGTTATTTTTTTCTTGTTTTAATATGCTTTTATTTTGGTTAAGCATGCATTTATAAGGCTGTAGGTGGTGCGTTTTTTATTGTTTTATGCAATTCAGTATGCATCTTGCAATAATTAACTATCACAGTTTAATTTGATTTCAATCAAATTAAACTAAACGCTCTATCCTTTTTGTAGTTAGCTGGTGTTATCGGTATAATGCGCCTTTGCTATTATTTGAGGTAGGGTATGTCAGCCGAATATGACAATCGTTTTAGTGGTATTGCGCGTTTATATGGCGTTAAAGCACTGCAATTTTTTAGTCAAGCGCATGTATGTGTGATTGGTATTGGTGGTGTAGGGTCTTGGGCAGCTGAAACTTTAGCACGTTCAGGTATCGGCAAGATCACCCTAATCGACATGGATGATATTTGTGTGACTAATACCAACCGTCAAATTCATGCCTTAAAAGACACTATTGGTAAGCAGAAAATTGATGTGATGGCTGAGCGTATTCGAGCCATTAATCCTGAATGTATAGTGACCCCAATCGATGACTTCATCACGGTTGATGATGTTGGCATGCACATCAGTAAAGAGTTTGATTATGTGATTGATGCGATTGATAGTGTACGTTCAAAAACAGCATTGTTAGCGCACTGTAATCGCCAAAAAATCAAATGCATTACTATTGGCGCTGCCGGTGGTCAAATCGATCCAACTCAAATTCAAGTACTGGATTTATCCAGAACAAATCAAGATCCATTAGCGGCTAAAGTGCGCTCTGATCTGCGCCGTTTACATAACTTCAGTAAAAACCCAACCAGCCGCTTTGGCATTGAATGTGTATTTTCAACCGAGCAATTAATTTACCCTGGTACAGATGGCGAAGTATGTGCGACCAAGAACTTTCTTGATGGCGCAACAGGCATGGACTGTTCAAGTGGCTTCGGTTCTTCAACCGCAGTGACGGCTAGCTTTGGCTTAATCGCCGCGTCGCGGGTATTGAAAAAATTAGCCGAACGAGAAGCGCGTTATCGTCCCGAATAAGGTTTGAATAAGATTTTTAATAAATGATGGAAACCAGCTGATACCCTATGTATTCGCTGGTTTTTTTGTATCTAGCACCTGCCGTTATTTTCCTTCTGACTCAAATATGCCTGCGATACTGAGGCGCTATTTATGTGTTACCTATGTGCTATTTATGTGATTACACCGCGAATAGGACTCTGGGTTATCGCCTTTAATTCGGTTATGTTAACAACTTGTGATACTGTTCAAACATATGTTTGAAAAACGTAACTGATCACCTCAAGTAAGGAAACAAGGTATGAGTAAAGTATTTATTGTGGCTGCAAAGCGTACGGCCCTTGGTAGTTTTGGTGGTAGCTTAGCCGGTGTTGATGCCGCTACGTTAGGTGCAACGGCAATCAAAGGCGCATTAGCCGCTGCCAAGGTTAATCCTGAGCACGTTGATGAAGTGATTGTTGGTAATGTGATTAGTGCGGGTCAAGGCATGGGACCGGGTCGTCAAGCGGCAATGCAAGCGGGTATTCCTGCTAGTGTCCCTGCTTATACGCTAAATATGATCTGTGGTAGCGGCATGAAAACGATCATGGACGGTGCTGCGCATATTAAAGCGGGTGATGCCGATATCGTCGTTGCAGCAGGCATGGAAAGTATGTCTAATATTCCTTATTTGATGCCAGCGAAAACTCGTTTTGGTTCTAAAATGGGTAACATGACCATGGTTGATGCCATGATCAACGATGGGCTGACAGACGTATTTAATAATTACCACATGGGCATGACAGCGGAAAATATCGTTGATCAGTTTGCTTTAACCCGTGAACAACAAGATACCTTTGCAGTTGCTAGTCAGCACAAAGCGGTAGCTGCAATTGCAGCAGAACGTTTCGTTGATGAGATTGTACCTGTCGACATTAAAGTTCGTCGTCAAACACAAAGCTTTGCGACTGATGAATATCCAAAAGATAATACCAGTGTTGAAGGTTTAGCTAAACTACGCCCAGCATTTAAATCTGATGGTTCAGTGACTGCGGCAAACGCATCAGGTATTAACGATGGCGCAGCGGCGATCATCTTAGCCTCTGCTGCGGCAGTTGAAAAATACGGTTTAGAGCCAATGGCTGAGCTGATTGCTTATGGCCAAGGTGGTGTTGAACCGCAAGTTATGGGTTTAGGTCCAGTACCTGCGATTGAGCAAGCACTTAAGCGCGCTAATATGTCATTGGAACAAATGGAGTTATTAGAGCTTAATGAAGCCTTTGCTGCACAAGCGTTAGGGGTAATGACTAACCTGACTCAAGAGCACAATGTGGATATGGATTGGTTTGCCGATAAGACCAATGTTAACGGTGGCGCTATCGCACTAGGTCATCCGTTGGGTGCATCTGGCGGCCGTATTACCGTGACGTTATTACACGAAATGCAAAAGCGTGGCGTGGACTACGGTTTAGCATCATTGTGTATTGGTGGTGGTATGGGCACGGCGTTGATTGTTAAAAACTTGCAGAAATAAGCACGGAAAGTTGATTAGCTAAATGATATTGGTGGCGCAAACATACAAGGGCATGGATGCCCTTGTTTAAGCGCCTTTATTTCAGACAACGCGGAGGTCTTGAGCGGTTTTCAGAATCAATTCATTTAGCGGTATGTTAGATTCGTCACGTTAACTTTAAGCCGCTTTAATCGCTGCAATAACGGCCTTTAAACCATTGCCACGCGAGGGACTAAGTTGTTGCATAAAACCCAGTTGGGCAAAGTAATCATCGACATCAAATGCGGCAATCTCGGCACGGGTCTTACCGTTTACCGCAGCAAGTAACGCTGCCATCAAGCCTTTAACAATACGGGCATCCGAATCTAAGCCGAACCATAATCGCCCGTCATTATCACAATGCAATGCTAACCAAGCTTGGCTTTCACAGCCTTTAATTTGATTTTCTGCTATTTTATAATCATCACTTAATGCTGGGATCTTATTACCGAGTTGGATTAATTGGCGGTATTTATTTTGCCAGCCAGCTTGCGCGGTTAATAACGTTAGTACATCGGTACTGGTAATGGTATTGCCAAATGGACTTGACGAGAAATCGGTCATGAATGTTCCTGTATTACCTATCAGAGCTGGTCTGGCAGGATAAAATTAATCTTCTTCGACTGAGATGAATTGACCTGTGGTAGTCAGCTCTATTTCAACTTTTTCGTTGTTGGCGTTACGTGCTTTAATTTCATAGCGATTATCGTCATGATCAAATTTGACTTTAGAAATATCATGAAAACCTTGCGCAACAAGCAGTTCAATGACTTGCGCTATGGATTTTTCTGGCTGATCATGAGCTGCATTAGCGAGTGGGACTGGGCTTAGCAAAATCAGTATTAAGTAATAATATTTTAGCAAAATTAGACCCTGTTAATGTTCTATTCATTTAAACAACGGTACTCTAGAATCTATGAAAACACGAATCTTATTAACTGTCATGTTAATCTTTATGTCATGGCAAAGTGTGGCAATGCCGCATATCGAATATGAAGAAGATCTCGACGAAGTCACTGCAGCGGTGGAGGCCAAAGAGATCAGTCCGTTTATTGATTTATTAGCCATTATTGAGCACGATTTTAACGGTCGGGTGATTAAAGTTGAACTCGAAAAAGACGATGATTATAGCGAGGATGATATGTGGATATACGAAATCAAAATTCTCGATGCCGATCGTAATGTGGTCAAAGCAGCATTTGACGCTAAAACATTCCGTTTGTTAGCGATTAAAGGCCATAAACTTGAACGTTTTTTTAATCAGAATAGGTAAGTATGAAAGTATTAATCGTTGAAGATGAACCGCAATTAGCCCAGCAAATGCAGCAACAATTAACCGCGCAGGGCTTTATTGTCGATTGTGCTTATGATGGCGAAGAAGCGCATTTTATGGGCTCGACCGAAACTTATGATGCAGTGGTATTAGATCTGGGTTTGCCTAAAGTTGACGGTTTAACTGTATTGAAAAAATGGCGTGCTGAAAACCTGACGATGCCGGTTATTATCCTTACTGCCCGGTCGCTATTACATGAAAAAATTGAAGGTTTGAATGCCGGCGCTGATGATTACTTGGCAAAACCTTTCCAAATGGGTGAGTTAGTTGCGCGCCTGCAGGCTTTAGTGCGCCGTGCAGCGGGTAAGGCTTCATCAATTGTGACGGTCGGTGATATCCGTTTAGATATCTCGGCATCAACGGTAACTAGAGCTGGTCTGAGCATCACGCTGACAGCACATGAATTTAAAGTGTTGAGTTATTTAATGCTCCACCTTGGTCAAGTGGTGTCACGTGCTACTTTAATTGAGCATATTTACGCTCAGGACTTTGATCGTGACTCCAATACTATCGAAGTATTTATTGGCCGATTACGCAAAAAACTCGGTAGTCAGATGATCGAAACGGTACGTGGCTTAGGTTATAGGATCGCGCAGGATTGAAACATCATTCATTAAAAAGCCGCCTACTGTTTGCTGCGGGTGGTTGTTGCGTGGTGCTGATCCTTATCACTGGATTTACCGTCCAGCGTTACATGCAAGATTATTTACGTAGTGAGTTGGTGACTAAATTAACCTTATCGTTAGATGAGTTATTAAGTCGCCTCGAGGTGCAACAGCCCACGTTGGATCCTACAAACACCAATAGCCCATTCGATGTTATGCCGATTAACGCCTTGTCCGAACCGCGATTTAGCCAGCCTTATTCGGGATTCTATTGGCAAATTCAAACCGCTACTGCAGTGTTGAAACGCTCGCGTTCACTGTGGGAGACTGAACTCACTTTTAGCCATTTAAATAATGAGTTTGGTCTTGATTATTTTGTTACTGACGGTCCGACTGGCCAAGCGTTAATGGTAGTGCAGCAAAAGGTTAAACTACCGGATAGTGAAACTTTTTTTTGGGTGGCAGTGGCACAAGAAAGTAGTAGCTTAGCGCTCGCGTTACAGGGGGTTAATCGCAGTTTGTTAATTGGTCTGGGTTTATTAGCGCTGGCGGTGATGTTATTAATTTTACTGCAATTAACCTGGGGACTGAGACCTCTGACCACATTGCGCAAAGAATTAGCTGAAATTGAAAACGGCGATAAAGCCCATTTTCAACATCACTATCCGCAAGAAATTGATCCCTTGGTGAAAGATATTAACCGCTTGTTGGTGCATCATCAGCAGCTGTTAGAAAAAGCCCGTACCAACGCCGGTAATATGGCGCACGCACTGAAAACGCCACTGAGTATTATGCAAAATGAATTGGCGCTACCTCAGCCGGCGCAAAAAGCCTTATTGCAGCAACAATTACAACAAATGCGTCAACACATTGAATATCATTTATCTGCTTCACAAATCGCGGCGAAACAATTATTAGGCACTAAATGCAGTCCTTACCAGCAATGCAGTAATGCGGTGTCGGCGTTTTCACGTTTGTATGCTAGCCGTAATATTGTCGTTGAGCTTAGCTTTGACGAGGCGTTAACAGTTGCTGTTGATGGCCGTGACTTTGATGAAATGGCCGGTAATTTAATCGAAAACGCGTATAAATGGGCGACATCACGTATTGTTATCTCTGCAGTTGTGGTTGCTGACCAGCTGCAAATGACGATTGCGGATGATGGACCCGGTATGAGTGAGGCTGATTGCCAGTTAGTATTGGATCGCGGTCAACGCTTAGATGAACAAACCCCAGGTCATGGCCTAGGGCTTAATATCGCGGCGGAAATGGCGCGAATGTATCAAGGCAAGCTAACATTACAGCGCGCCTCGCTCGGTGGCTTAGCGGCACAATTAGCCTTACCGTTACGCAATCGTTTATAGCAGTTTGATTTGTTTTACTTCAACTTCTGGCGTCGATCCGCCTTCGAACTCACCAAAGATACGTAATTTGGTGTTGTTATCAATCGCGACGGGCAACTTGATGTGATCGTCAAGCTCGACAATTACTTGGCCGGTGTCATCAGCAAACATGAATTTATCGCCACTGATTTGGTGGATTAATTTACCTTCTAATACCACGTTTTCTTCGCTGAAACGGCCAATGTTTTCCAGATTTTCCGCTACCGTAGTGACGTTGATTGCTGGACCGGTGTAATTGATCGATTGCTTGTTATTATGGTCATTGCCATGATCTTTTGCCATCGCCAGTGTTGGTAGCATAATGATGGCAGCAGTAAGGCCTATGATTGTTTTCTTTAGCATCTTTAATCTCCTGGAAACCCATGGGCTTCGTTTGTTGTGGTTGCTGCGATTGTTGTTAGCAGCGTTCTAATCAATGTTGATGATGCTATTAAACAACATTGATACTGAATACAATCTGAGTGCGTCGTTCATATTCAGTACATGTGCGGAGATGGCTTTGTTTGTCACGTTTTATAGCGAATGTCTTATAACGCGTGCTTAGAGTAAATCTAGCAGTTCATTCAAGGCTTTAATGAAGAAGTCTATTTCTGCTTTGGTATTGTAAATGGCTAACGACACACGAATGGTGCCGGAGAGTTTCAGGCTATGCATCAAGGGTTGAGCGCAGTGATGTCCAGTGCGCACGGCGATACCTTGTAAATCGAGTAGCATGCCGACATCGCCATTATGGGCGTCACCGATAATAAAACTGATGCCGCCTGCACGGTGCTGCGGTGAGCCAATGATTTTAATACGTGGCATTTTTGCCAGTTCTGCAGTGGTGTAAGCCAATAACGCGGCTTCGTGGCTAGCCAATGCTTGACGGTCGTAGCTATTTAAAAATGTCATGGCGCGCGCTAGGCTGATCGCTCCGGCAATATTTGGGGTGCCAGCTTCAAATTTAAACGGTAAGTCGTTATACGTAGTATGTTCAAAACTCACGGTTTTAATCATCTCGCCACCACCTTGCCACGGCGGTAATTGGTTAAGTTCTTGTTCTTTACCCCAAAGAACACCTATGCCTGTCGGGCCATACATTTTATGCCCAGAGAAAACATAAAAATCACACCCCAGCGCTTGGACGTCAACATCCCAATGGGAAATAGCTTGGGCGCCGTCGATTAATACCTTGGCATCGACTTGTTTGGCTAAGGCGATGATCTCCTCAATCGGGTTCACCGTGCCGATGGCATTGGAGACATGGCTGACTGCCACTAACTTGGTTTTAGCGCTCAGGAGTTGTTTATAGGCCTGCATATCGAGGTCTGTAGACGGTAATAGCGGGATAACTTTGATAATAGCGCCTGTGCGTTGTGCTAGCATTTGCCAAGGCACAATATTGGCGTGGTGCTCTAAGGTAGAAATGATTATCTCATCGCCAGCTTGGATACTGGTAGTTAAGCAGTTCGCGACTAAATTAATGGCTTCGGTGGTACCGCGGGTCCAAATGATTTCTTTACTGCTATTGGCATTGATAAACTGCGCACAGATATCGCGGGCATTTTCATAAGCACAGGTGGCTTGGGCACTTAATGCATGCGATGCGCGGTGGACATTGGCGTTGATATCACGATAATAGGTATTAATCGCTTCAAGCACAGATAATGGCTTTTGACTGGTGGCGGCATTATCCAAATAAATTAACGGATGATCGTTTACTTGTTGAGATAATACCGGGAACTGTTGTCTGAGATTAATTAATTCTATATCGCTAAGCATGCTGTAAACTCACTATCAAGGAGAGGGGATTATAACCCGAAAAAACGGCTTGCGCATTTGTACATTTAGGCGAATTGAAATAGTTTTTGTAATTATTCTGATTTAATTTTTATTGCTTGTTTTTGGCCTTTTTTTTGCGTATTAAACTGTTTTTTTGCATTTGTGTTCACAAAGTCACCGTCGCAGCCTGTTTTTAGCGCTATTTATGTGTGATTAAAGATGGTGATATTTTGCACTATTATTGATTTGTGTCTGGGTTTACTGTATAAACCGAGCTTTAAAAGTATACCTAGTAGCTTCAAATGCGACTATGTAGACACTTATATTTGAAGTTATTGGAGCACACTATGTCAAAAGTATGCCAAGTCACTGGTAAAAAACCAGCTGTTGGTAACAACGTTTCTCACGCAAAAAACCGCACACGTCGCCGTTTCTTGCCAAACCTACATTCACACCGTTTTTGGGTTGAGAGCGAAAACCGCTTTGTTAAATTACGTCTTACTGCTAAAGGTATGCGTATTATCGATAAGAAAGGTATTGATTCAGTTTTAACTGAAATGCGTGCCCGTGGTGTTAAGGTTTAAGGAACTAGATTATGCGCGATAAAATTCGTTTGAATTCATCTGCTGGTACAGGTCACTTCTATACTACAGACAAGAACAAAAAAAACATGCCTGAAAAAATGGAAATCAAAAAGTTTGATCCAGTTGTTCGTAAGCACGTTATCTACAAAGAAGGCAAAATCAAGTAATACTTGATTGCGTTTTTGATGTATAAAAAATGCCAGTTATTTATAACTGGCATTTTTGTATGCAAATTTTGCTACAATCTAATCTCTACCTCTTTCCCTCATGTTTTAGTCTGGTGTTATCGCTATGAAAATGAATCCCCGTCAGGATGAAGCTGTTAAGTATATTTCTGGACCGTGTTTGGTACTTGCTGGTGCCGGCAGTGGTAAAACCCGTGTTATTACTACTAAAATTGCCCATCTAGTACAGAACTGTAGTTATGATGCCAAGAATATTGCTGCGGTAACCTTTACCAATAAAGCGGCGCGAGAGATGAAAGAGCGTATTGCTCAGACATTAGGTAAAAAAGAAGCAAAAGGCTTGATGGTTTCAACATTCCATACCTTAGGGTTAAATATTATTCGTAAAGAATATAAAACCTTAGGCATCAAACAGGCATTTACCTTGTTTGACGATCAAGACCAATTGGCATTATTAAAAGAGCTGACGCAAGATACGTTAGAAGAAGATAAAGAGCTGATCGACCAATTGCGCAGTGCTATCTCTAATTGGAAGAGTGAGTTGGTATTACCGCCACAAGCGCTTGCCCGTGCGCAAATGCCACAAGACAAATTATTTGCCCAGTGTTACGACGATTACCTCCGCCATATGAAAGCTTATAACGCCTTGGACTTTGATGATTTGATCATGATGCCCACTTTGTTATTACGTTTGAATGAAGAGGTGCGCGAACGCTGGCAAAACAAGATCCGCTATTTATTAGTGGATGAGTATCAAGATACCAATACTAGCCAATATGAATTGGTGAAACTGATTGTAGGCCACCGCGCTAAATTTACCGTGGTAGGGGATGATGACCAGTCGATTTATTCATGGCGTGGTGCCAGGCCTGAAAACCTGACGTTATTGCAAAGCGACTTTCCTGGTTTGAAAGTGGTGAAGCTAGAACAAAACTACCGTTCGACGCAGCGTATTTTAAAAGCGGCTAATATCTTAATTGATAACAACCCCCATGAATTTAATAAACGATTATTCAGCGAGCTTAGTTATGGTGAACCGATTAAGGTGTTCACTACTAAAAATGAAGAGCATGAAGCTGAAAAAGTAGTATCAGAATTACTTGCGCATAAGTTCATGGCGCGCAGCGAATATAAAGACTACGCCATTTTATATCGGGGTAACCATCAGTCGCGATTATTTGAAAAAGCGTTAATGACCAACCGTATTCCCTATAAGATCAGTGGTGGTACGTCGTTCTTCTCGCGTGCCGAGATCAAAGACATGATGGCGTACCTGCGTTTGTTAGTGAATCCGGATGATGATAATGCCTTTTTACGGGTGGTGAATGTACCACGTCGTGAGATTGGCCCAACAACATTAGAAAAGCTCGGTAATTACGCCAACATACGTAACATCAGTTTGTTTGCCGCCAGTTTTGAAATGGGACTCGAGCAGACCCTCACTGGTCGTGGTTTAATCGCGGTACGCGGCTTTACGCGTTGGTTAGTGGAATTAGCAGACCAAGAGCAGCGTAGCGATAGTATCGACGCTGTGCGTGATATGGTGCGCGATATTCATTATGAAGATTGGTTATACGAAACCAGTACCAGTGCTAAAGCGGCTGAAATGCGCATGAAGAATGTCTCTGAGTTATATCGCTGGGTAACAGAAATGCTCAAAGGTGATGATCTTGATGAAGAGATGACGCTGGCACAGGTGGTCACTCGGTTAACGTTGCGCGATATGCTAGAGCGCAATGAAGACGAAGACGACTCTGATCAAGTACAGTTAATGACGTATCATGCCTCTAAAGGTCTGGAATATCCGTACGTGTTCATGGTGGGCATGGAAGAGGGGATCTTGCCACATCAAAGTTCGATTGATGATGACCCGAATGTCGAAGAAGAACGTCGTTTAGCGTATGTGGGTATTACCCGTGCGCAAAAAGTACTGTTCATGATGTTATGTAAAGAGCGCCGTCAATTTGGTGAAGTAGTGAAACCAGAACCCAGCCGTTTCTTGTTAGAGTTACCGCAAGATGATCTGGAATGGGACTTACGTAAAAAACCAGATTCGCCAGTAGAAAAACAAGCGAAAGGTAAACGTGGCGTCGCCAATCTTAGAGCATTGTTTAATAAGTAAGGTTAATAAATAATCGACTCGCGTACTGCCGTTAGATTTAAAATCGCTTATTAGAGCTCTAATAAGCGATTCACTTGCCTATAATCCATCGGCTGAGCGATATAATTACCTTGGCCAAATTCACAGCCTAACTCGATTAACTTGGCATGCTGCTGTTGATTATTAATACCTTCTACGATCACTTTAAAGCCCATATCATGGCTTATATCCCTAATAACTCGAATTAACGACAAGTCTTTTTTTGACATCAGCATGCGGTTGGTAAAATTGCTGTCTATTTTGACAAAATCAATGGGGTACTGAAAGAACGCGTTGAGTGAGCTAAAACCATTACCAAAATCATCTAACCCCACTTGTACCCCTATGTGCCGCAGTTTTTCCAGTGCACGGATAGCAAATTTATTGTGCGCCATGCATTCGTGCTCTCTAAACTCAAGTACTAAGCAATTCGGTGGTATTTGTTGCTGCTGAATAATGAAAATTAAATGCTCAACGGCACCATCCAGAATCAGGTGTTTGGCGGATAAGTTCATGGTTAGCATGATTTGTTGATTATCGGAGTGCGAGTCATGCCATTTTTTTAGCTGCAAGCAGGCTTGATAAATAATATGCAGATCAAGGGCGATGATAATATCGGTGTTCTCTGCTAATGAAATAAAATTGCTATGGTTATCCCCACCACACAACTCCTCTTCATGCCAATGAGCAATCACTTCAAAACCAATCAGTTGATTGCTGTTTAATTGAATGATGGGTTGGTAGTAAGGCAATATATCGTTGTTAATAATCGCACTAGTGAGCTTGTCTTGTTGCAGTATGGCTTGGGTATTTTGAGTCGGAGCTGGTAATGCGGTGGACAGGTGATACTGACCTAAACCTTGTTGTTGCGCAGTCTTTAGGGCGATATCGGCGTCTTTTAATACTTGGCTTACGGAGTGTGGCGCTTGTTGTAAGCTAATGCCGATACTACTGCTGCAGAGAATTTTATAATTGTTAACCTGAAAACTAAAACGAAACTGTGATTGGATCTCTTTAGCCAGATCTAAGGCGCTATCAGCATCGCTGATATCTGTTTTTAGTAAGGCGAATTCATCACCTTGTAAGTTGACTAAGCAATCATTACTCGAGGTTAATGACTGTAAATGCTCGCGAATGGTGGTAATTAATTTATTACTGAGGTCGCTGCCAAAATTGCGCTCAACTTCAGCGATGTTATCGACTTTTATCAGTAAGAGTACAAAGCGTTGTTGGGTATGTTGCAGTAGCTGTAAAGCGGATTTTAGTTGGGTTAGAAATAAAGCCCGCTGGGTGCGCAATGAATGAGACAAAGCTAAACCAATTAGCTTGGTATTATGTGGTTGTTGTATTGAAAGACGGTCCTTGTTCACAATTGGCATCCTAATGGTCTTTAATCACTAAAAAAACGAAGTCTTATAGTGATAAAGTCTAGCAGTGGATAACTGTGGGTCAAAAAAAGCCACTAAATAAATTAGTGGCTCTATCGAAAGTCTGTGTCTTATAACGGCTTAGCGTCATAATTTTTTGTCATAACGTTACTTTGCAGTGCTGTTATAGACCTTGGATCATGTAATCAACCGCGGCGTGTAACTCATCATCAGAACACGTAGCACAGGTACCACGTGCAGGCATAATACCGTTGAAGCCTTCGATGGCATGGCGATACAAGGTGTCTTTACCTTTGGCAATACGTGGTGCCCACTGATCTGCATTACCTTTAATTGGCGCGCCTGCAAGGCCACTGCCGTGACACATGTTACAAGTCGCGGTATAAACTTGCTCACCAGAACGCGGTTCTGCTGGCGCGGTGCTTTTTGCAACAACGGGAGCAAGTTCACCTGGTAAGTATACTTGGCCAACAGGAGCAATACGTTCTGCAACTGATTCAGCAGAATTGTGGCCTGCGTTCACTGTGAATGCAAATAGCAATGATGCTGATAAAGTGATTAGAATATTTCGTAATTTATGCATGCTCTTTTTAGCTCCCTAATTAATGGTGTTGTTAGTCAGTGGGTGACTTTTGTTATAATTAATCCCTAGTACTGTTAGCCATTATATCCTTACCTAGCCTTAGGTTAAATAGTTGTAACAGTGTTTGTTGCATTTTACTTGGTTATAAAAGATACAAGGGCTGTCGTGATCCAACATTTTCAGTACAAATTAACCAATTTGCCTAGACGAGATTTGCAGTTGGACGTAAGATATTGTTTATGCGTCCGTAGCTCAGTTGGATAGAGCGCGCCCCTCCGGAGGGTGAGGTCGGAGGTTCGACTCCTCTCGGACGCACCATTATAGTTATTATAGTGGTTGTGTAATGAATGATAAATGGCGGTTGTAGCTCAGTTGGTAGAGCCCCGGATTGTGATTCCGGTTGTCGAGGGTTCAATCCCCTTCAGTCGCCCCATCGTTTCTCGATGTAAAACAAGACTCTCGGTGATTAGCGCAGCTTGGTAGCGCACCTGGTTTGGGACCAGGGGGTCAGAGGTTCGAATCCTCTATCACCGACCAGATTAGAAAAGCCCGTAATGCTTCAATGTGTTACGGGCTTTTTGCTTTTAAATATTCTACAATCAGCAAATTACTGTCGAAATACTTTGGATCATCATGATACCGTAATCAAATTCTGGTATGTATTTCACTTATAATCCCGATGATTTAAGAGCGATTCTAACATTAAAATTATTATACTTATCTTGGCTACCATGTGTTTATTGCTTAATGTAAAAGCTCTGTTTTTAGGCCAACATAAATGGACTTGGAGCATATTACTATTTCCTTTAACCGTTATAGGCATGCTCAAACCACACTACCAGTTTGATGAAATCGAATATAATGATGTTACCTCGTGTTCCATCGAAACTGAAGCTAGGAGCTTATAGATGCCTTTTAAAATCATTGTCTTTGCCTTTTCGGTCATATTGTTCTCATCTTCTATACATGCCGCCAAAACGTATGATTTTGCTACCCAGAACACCATAACAGGGCCTTTTGCTTATGAAGGTGTTAGTCCAAGCGGCTTACCGTCAAGTGATACTAAATTTAATGAGATTCCGAACCCTGAATATGTAAATATTTCAAAAAATGATGGTCTGGAGTATAGCTTTGACCCGCTTCAAAAGAATACATATCCCATGCTTAGATATGTTTTTGAGCTCGATGAAGCTGAAGCTGATATAAATCAGTTAAGCTTTTCTTGGAATGGCAAGGGTATTAACTCCAAGTCGAATAAACAAGATGGTGTTGTTTTATATCTTTGGAATTATAACTACGTTCGTTATGAGCAAATTGCTATTTCGCGAAACTCAAACGTTAACTTAACGTATACCATTACCACAAGCATTACTGATTACATTGATGGAAATAATAAGAACGCATTAACTCTATTGGTGGTTTCAAATGATAAAATTTTTAATAAAGAAAGTTATAGTATAAGCACTGATTACTTGAGTGTAGAGGTTGAAGCAGATGCTGTTGTCCATGAGCCAATCTTAGAATATCGTTTTGATGAATCGAGTTGGAACGGCACTCAAGGCGAAGTTCTTGACAATTTGAGTCGGCTTAATGGTCGTGCAGTTGGAGCCGTAGCAACTCCGGTCGGGAAGGTATGCGGTGCGGGTTCGTTTGACAGCGACGGCGATTACATCGATGTTAGTAATATTAGTTCATACCTTAAATCCTCTGCGAGCCTCTCCTTCTGGATTAAGAGCAAGCAAAGAGGGAATAATACCGCTTGGTTAGCTCCAGGAATAATCGGGGTGGAACAACGTGGTGGTGTTGACGATATTTTTTGGGGCTATTTAGATGCCTCAGGACGTATTCGAATCCAGAAAGGTGATGGCAGCGCTGCTCGTTCAAATACTGCAATTAACAATGACAACTGGCACCATGTGATATTGACTCGAAATAGTTTAACTGGCGTTGTGCAAGTATTCATTGATGGCCAATTTGAAAATAGCGTCACCTCGGATAAGGGAGACGTTGGTAGCTCTTTTTCTAGTATTGGACGGATTGATAAAAGCGATAGTAACAAGAATTTTGATGGGCAACTCGATGAGTTACTAGTTTTCGATTCGGTGATATCAGCAAGCGAAGTCAGGTCTATTTATGACAATCAGCAGAATGGCAGAAACTATGATGGTAGCGAACGAGTCTGTCCAGCACCCGCAAAACTTCTATTAGAGTACCGCTTCGAAGAAGCTAACTGGGATGGTAGCTTAGGTGAGGTTTTAGATAGTTCTGGTAATGGTCATCATGCTCAGGTTAACAATAATTCTACACCTAAAACCGCCTCTCCAGCCTTATCCGGTGACTTTGGTACCTGTGGTTATGCGAGTCAAACTGATGGTTCTATTCAGGTGACTGGATTGCCATTAGATACGTCGACATATGGAGTGAAAACCACGGTTACATTTTGGATGAACTGGGACGGTACTAATAATGTAATGCCTATGGGCTGGAATTATCACGACATTTGGATCGTTGGCGGTAGCATGGGGTTTAATACCTGGAGTGGTGATATCTATGGTATTTCCAGCGCTGGTCTAGCTAATGGTTGGCATCACGTTGCAGTCGAGTTTACCAATGGTAGTGTTACCAGTAATCGAATGTATATCGATGGGGATGAGAAAGTATTAACAAGACGAAGGGGTGGAACACCAAACAATAACCGCGCTTTTGTTAATTCACAAATGAGAGTCGGTGGTGTTTCTAATGACAATCGTTACGACTTTCATGGTTCACTCGATGAGTTTAGGGTTTATGAGGGCGTTTTGAGTACTGCTGAAGTTGTCGCGATTATGAATGAAAAGCACAGCTGTAGTAGTACCCCCGTAATCAATCATTATGAAATTAGTTACAGCGGACAAGGTTTAACTTGTGAGCCTAAAAAGGTTACCGTTAAGGCCTGTACTAATAGCGATTATAGCTTTTGCACAGTGAGTGATAGCCCATTAGCAGCTTTAAACGTAAAAGTTAAGGGCGCTTATAGACCTGTCCCTGTTACCTCAATAAACCCTTTCAAAGGTACTGGCGAAGCTTATATATCATATACAACTGAAGGCGATGCTTCCTTATCGCTATTAGGCACTAGATTACCGACGGTATGTGGTAATGATAATAGCGCTGGTCCTTGTGTATTGACGTTTGCAGATACAGGCTTTCAGTTTTCAAGTATTCCGACCCAGCTATCAGGGAAAAAATCGAATATCGGCTATAACTCCTCGACTTTATCTTTAAAGGCCATAAAAAAGAACACTACGACAGGCGTTTGTGAAGCAGCCTTAATTGATGAAAAGTCTATTGGGTTAGTCGCAAAATGTATTAACCCTACCATTTGTGAAAACACTCAAAATATTTTTATTAATGGTAAAGCTATAAATACGCTAAACGCTGCAACCACTAACTCTTATACCTCTGTTGACTTAAATTTTGGTAACTCAAAAACTAACGCTGCAAGTTTTGATTTAACTTATCCTGATGCGGGTAAACTGCAGCTACACGCTCGATATAATATTCCAGTCGACGGATCTGCGTCTGGGAATTATATGGAAGGTAGCAGTGATGAGTTTGTGGTAAGACCTTTCGGCTTTTATATTGATGCGGATGGTAATCCTAAGGCAGAGTCTGCCGCCGATGCAAAATATAAAAAAGCAGGTGAGGAGTTTACTACTCGTGTAACCGCGGTGCAGTGGCAGATAAATCAAGATAATAATCCAAAAGATGGAGTACCTGACAGTGGTATTAATTTAAGAGAAAATAAAGTCACGTTAAATTTCGGCAACGAAATCAAACCTGAAACTGTCGTTTTAACCCATGGATTGGTCGCTCCTTCTGATGGCTCGCTTGGTAGTTTATCTGGTGGTGATATTACGAGTTTTGATGGTGGAATAGGTGAAACTAAGTTGTCTTGGTCTGAAGTTGGTATTATTAATCTAACGGCAAATTTAAGTTCATCATCTTATCTCGGTTCCGATCTAATTACTGGTACAATTCCTTACGTTGGTCGGTTTATTCCGGACCATTTTAAACAAACAATTAAATCCACTTCAGGAAGCATATTGGGTGACGAAGGTAGTTTAACTGCCAATCATCATGATTCGATTGAATGCCGAAAGGTTGATTGGGCGTATTCAGGCCAACTTACCGATAGTACTGCACAAGGTAGTATTCGTTATTCGACGCCTCCTAAATTAACGATAACGGCATATAATAGTAATAGTAATAGTAATAGTAATAGTAATAGTAATAGTAATAGTAATAGTAAAGTCACTGAAAATTATACTGGTGACTTTGCTAAGTTGATGTCTTTGGGAACCGGTGGGAATGAAATTAGCTTTAATCCACCCGAAGCAACGCACACCGATAATAACCTGACTTTAACGGGGGTGTACCCTACGTTAGGTGATATCGTTGATTCAGGTGATGGGGTCTTAACATACACATTATCTCAAAACGATAACTTTGTTTATACCCGTAATGCAGATAGTGAAATAGCGCCTTTTTATGCTGCGTTTGAGCTACCATTCAAGGAATTCAAAGACTCTGATAACGTCACATACCAAGACCCATCCGGTATTGAGACGCCAAAATTTAATAAGGTTACCGATAACACTGTAGAAATTATATTTGGCCGTTTAGTATTGAAAAACAGCTTTGGGCCGGAAACTTCTGATTTAGTACAGCCAATGCAAATTGAATATTTTGATGGCAATAATTTTATTGTCAGCGCTGATGATAACTGCAGCAGTTATGATAAAAGTAAAGTAGCGCTTACCAATATCAGTCTAGACCCTAAATTTACCGAGGCACTTGGAGGTACAGGGAGTTTCTTTGCTGGTAAAACGCGGGAGATTAAACTAAAAGCTCCAGGCGTAGGAAATAAAGGCGACATCAGAGTTGAATATGAAACTTATGACTGGTTGAAATATGATTGGGCTAATGATAAAGATGGCTTGTATGATGAAAATCCTTCAGCCGTCGCTACGTTTGGTCTCTTTGGTGGTAATGACCGAGTCATCTATAAGCGTAGACTTAACTAATCGCTGAATTAAAACTGCCGCTGACTCGTTACGGCAGTCTTACTGAATTAAATCCAGCTAGTCGTTAGATTACTATCTGAATTAACACTAATAGGTGGATACAGTTTAGACCGCCGACCTTCGGTTCTTGATTGTTTTTTGCACTGGCGCTGGTTGTTTTTATTCCGATTCAATTGAAAACGATAAAATAACCATTTTTTAGTTAAAAAGACTTGCAGACTTACACACAATATCTATAATGCGCACACTTGTTAAGAATGATGCATTCTAACTTGTATGTTCGGTGATTAGCGCAGCTTGGTAGCGCACCTGGTTTGGGACCAGGGGGTCAGAGGTTCGAATCCTCTATCACCGACCACTATGGCGGTTGTAGCTCAGTTGGTAGAGCCCCGGATTGTGATTCCGGTTGTCGAGGGTTCAATCCCCTTCAGTCGCCCCATATTCGATAACGTAGATATTCTTTTAGAATTGAGTTATCACCCTTGCTAGAATTACCTGCTAGTAAGTTGAAAAATTGTGCGGAAGTGGCGGAATTGGTAGACGCGCTAGATTTAGGTTCTAGTATTGCAAAGTGTGAGAGTTCAAGTCTCTCCTTCCGCACCATGTTCGGTGATTAGCGCAGCTTGGTAGCGCACCTGGTTTGGGACCAGGGGGTCAGAGGTTCGAATCCTCTATCACCGACCACTTATTCTTCCAAGAAATTGGAATTCGAGAAAGCCTGCTCATTGAGCAGGCTTTTTTCGTTTCTGACGTATCACTTTAAGCGCTTTGATTTATCCATTGATGCTTCTTTAGCTAACGATTTAATTAATATCATTTATTTGTACTCACTTCACAGTTATTATCAAGCTTGATATGACACTTGGTCATTTATCCGTTTTACCTCTCAAACTATCTATTTGGCTATTTCCCTGCGTAAGTGAATGTGGTTTTATAACCATTCACTATATTTATAAGGGCTAGGAATCAAGGGTAACTTGGGGCTATGAGGGGGAGTTATGGATGGGAAACTCGATAGAGAACAAAGAGAATCAGGGGCGAATACAGTAATATCATCACTGCTAAAAACCGCAGGTGGCATGACAGGGATTTCGGCAGTATTACACCAGAGTAAATTTGAATCATTATTACTTAGCGTACAATTAGCTGATGATGATCTTAACGAGGTGGACTTACTCTCTCGTCTATTAGGTATTGAACCATTAATTTCAGAGCAAGAATATGGTAATTAAGTTTAAAGTAAGTAGGTAAAGCCCATTTTTCGGTAATGGGCTTTTTTTTGCCTGTATTTCTATGCTCTTGGTTACTTTCAATCTCAATATCAATTTTAAGTAATTATTGATTATCACCTTACCGCGACACTGATATAATCCCGCACTTCATTAATTCACTAACGGGTTGTCGCGTGACTGAAATCAGTTTTTATCAACAAATTTATCCTATCATTGTCATGATGCCGATTGCGGCTGCTTGTTTTTTAGCGCTGGTATTATCCAAAGGCGAAGTATGTCCAGGTCAGCGTAAACGTATTACCGAAAATATGATCTCGGTTTGGGCGGTGTTGGCATTAGGTCTGATGATTGGCATTGAAGTTTATGCCACGACGTTAACCTTGGTTATCGGTGGTGTCGCGGTAGTTATTGGCATAATGCAAAACTTAATTCAATCTCGCTTAGAAGGTAAACGGGCGATACCGAGTACTTGGTTGCGCTTGCCTATCGCACTTGCCGTTATTACCGGGTTATTAGTATTGTGGCAACAGCAGCAGCCATTATTACTATTAGAAGCGGTATTGTTGGGAGCGGTATTCGCGCATGTTATCTTATTGCGCGCAAAACATCGCTTACAGGCATTTAATGTTATTTTACCTATCGTGGGTATAGCTAGCAGTGTATTGCTGATGTTGGGCTTGCTGGTTGTTGCTAGCATGCATACCGGGTCAAGTAATATGATGGTGATCCAAGAGTTTGTGATTTATCGCGCGGTTATTTTATTGCTGGCATTAGCTGTGTGGACTATCCCACTTTATACCAAGCAAGAATACTCACCCAATTTGGTGTCACTGACAACGGTATTATTATTGTTTTCTGAAGTCATTGGCATGGGCGTTATCGCGGCATTTTAAGCTAACACGAAAGATAATTGAACATAACAATAAAGCTACTGACGACAGTGGCTTTATTGTTTTAATGTTACTGTGCGATAGGTTTTATTGGGCTACAGCTGTTACTGGAGCCTGCCAAGCTTTTGTTGCCCATAATGGTACTGTTGACAATGAGTGTTTATAGCTACCATTAATCTCTTTTGTCGAGTACGAGACATACAATAAACTTTGGCTATTGGCATCATAAATACGACGGATTTTCAGCGATTTAAATAAGATACTTTTCGATTGCTTGAAGATCACTTCACCGCCTTTTGAAGTATCAATTGTCGCTAACATCGCAGCGGTGATCTCACCCGTTTGACGACAGGCTATGCCCATATCTGACGGATCAGAAAAATCTAAATCTGCTTCAATATGACTGACGTGACAAGTAACGCCTGATATAGCAGGATCAATGAAACTATTGATCTTAATATCTTTCGTGGTAAATAAACCGAGGCTAATTTTACCTGATTCATCATCACTACAACCGCTTAAGGCCACACTGCTGACAAGTAATGTAAATAAACTGAGTTTCTTAAAATTGACTGACAATGGCTTTAACATCGATGCATTCCTATTGCGGTTTATGTGGGGGAGATGACAGATTAATACGGTTCGGCAAATGAGGAAAGCAATAACATCGGTTTGTTATTACCTTCCATCTTTTATCGTTTTATGGATAACAACCAGAGCTGGTTATTCGATTGTGCTTAGGATTAGCGGCGGTATAAGCTGTGATCAGTGAACTCTTTAGTTGACTGACATTCTAAGCATAAACGCGACTCAGGACGTGCTTGTAAGCGTTTAATTGATATTTCATCACCACAGCTATCACAATAACCGTAATCACCGCTGTCGATACGACGTAGCGCCTTGACGATTTTTTTGATGTGTATTTTATCGTGTTCGATTCGGTTTAACTCAAGGCGATGTGCTTCTTCCATTGCTGCACGGTCAATTTCATCGGCCATTTCATTGCTATCTGAGATAACGACGTTGATTGACTGATTTTCGACACGCGTTATGATTTCTTGCTGTTCTGTTTCTAGTTTTTCTTTGAAATAGGCAACTTGGCCTTCATTCATAAAATCGCTCATATATATTACCTATTTCGTATTCGGATTATAATTAATTAGCATAATAGACATTTGAATAGTCCATAACATAGGGTGATTTTCCCTATTTTGGTAAAAAATAACTGAAGATTACAAATTGGGGTATTTTGTCTCGTTTCAAGGGGAATGGCTAATTAATCCGTATTATTTTCTCTGAAATGTGCTCTGATTACGATAATCCTTAGTGGATTAGTTTTAATCTTGAGCAGGTTAGGCTAACATCGCTATCTATTTTCAGCAACGTTAACGCTGACATTTACGCACCCTTGTAAAGCTCTATGGTTAAGGATCATGTTGATGAAAGCGATAACCGTACACCGCCCTACTTTAAAAATCATCTGGAAACTACTTGTTTTCTTGTTTTTTCCGTTAATTATCTGGTTATACAGTGTGATTGGTGATGTGCCATTTTCGAGCATTGATAGTGGTGCTAATTATCATAAATGGATCATTTTTTTCCTTTATCTAGGTTGCTTGGCGGTGTGGTTATATCTCGATCGCAGTTTGTCACACAGCACCTTTTTTCGTAGTTAACTTATTTTATGAGTATTGATACCTTGCTTCCTGTATTGCCCTATATTATCGCAACGTGTATTGCGATTGTCTGCGCGTTGATTGCTATTCGTAAAAGCCAACAAGCGCTATTATCAATGCAAACCTTAAGTCATGAAGTTGAGTTATTAGAGCAACAATTAGATAACGTCAACTACAGTCATAACCAATTGCAACAAGAGCATGATGGTAATAAATTAAAATTAGAATCACAAAATAATCAGCTGATTAAAGTCATGTCGCGCTTACGTGAAAGTGATATTCGCCTGCAGACAGAGCGTCAAGCCAGTGCAGATAAATTGGCATTGCAAGCGCAATCAGAACAACGCTTACAGCAGCAGTTCGAAAACTTGGCGAATAAGATTTTTGATAGTAAAACTGACAATTTCCAACAACTGAATAAGTCTAGTGTGGAATTACTGTTGTCGCCATTAAAAACTCAACTCGAGGGTTTTAAGCAGCAAGTGCAAGATGTTTACTCTAACGAAGCCAAAGAGCGTCACAGTTTGCAATCTGAAGTTGCCCGGTTACAGCAAGTCTATCAATTGATGTCGAGTGAAACGGCTAACCTGACCAAAGCACTGAAAGGTGATAACAAGCAGCAAGGCAATTGGGGCGAAGTTATTCTGGCTAGGATCTTGTCTGAGTCTGGATTGCGCGAAGGCCATGAGTACGATGTTCAGGTAAGTCTGAACAATGAACATGGCAAACGTTTCCAGCCTGATGTGATCGTGCATTTACCGCAAGATAAAGATGTGGTCGTGGATTCTAAGGTATCATTAACGGCCTATGAGCGCTTCTTCAATGCTGATGATGACATTACACGAAAACAAGCATTACAAGAGCATGTGAGCTCTGTGCGTAGCCATATTCGTGAGCTAGGGCGTAAGGATTATCATTTATTACAAGGTTTGAAAACATTAGACTATGTGTTGATGTTTGTGGCGGTTGAACCGGCATTTCTTGCTGCGTTAGAAGCCGATCCGAGTTTAATGAAATTTGCATTGGATAATAATATTATGTTGGTGAGTCCAACTAACTTATTAATAGCCTTACGCACCATTGATAATTTATGGCGTTATGAACGTCAGAATCAGAATGCCCAGCTAATCGCAGAACGTGCGGGCAAGATCTACGAGAAGTTACGTTTGTTTAGTCACGATATGCAAGATATGGGGGTGGCGTTAGACAAAGCCCAAGACAGTTATGATTCGGCCATGAAACGTCTCGCCACAGGTAAAGGCAATTTAATCAAACAAGCCCAACAGTTTGTTGAGCTGGGTGTTGAAGTTAAAAAACCATTACCTGCAGAGTTGGTCGAAAAAAGCAGTGTTAACTTACTGGAATAACGGTTAACTTATTGCAATATCCGTTAGCTTAGATTTAACCTTTCCAAAATGCTGGGGTGACAAGCACTAGCACTGTCATGATCTCTAATCGCCCCATCAACATGCCTAAACTTAGCGCCCACTTTGCGCTATCAGGTAAACTAGCGAAGTTACCTGATGGGCCGATGACCGGGCCTAATCCCGGACCAACATTGGCAACCGCCGTTATTGCGCCGGTAATACTGGTGATGGGATCCAATCCGATAACGCTCAATATCGCCGCCAGTATCGTGACTGTGGCAATAAAAGCACTACCAAAGGCAACCACCGAACGGACAATGACATCATTGACGTTACGACCGTTGTAATGCTGTCTAAACACCCCAGATGGATGAACTAGCTGTGACATTTGCTTGCGAAACAAGGTAAAGGCAATTTGAAAACGGAAAATTTTAATGCCGCCTGATGTCGAACCAGAACAGGCCCCGGTAAACATTAAACCAGCAAATAATACCGTAGTAAATTCCCCCCAAGTGCCGAAATCTGTTAAGCCGAAACCCGTTGTCGTGACCACTGATACGATATTAAACATACTAATACGTATAGCATCGGTGAGACTGAAAACATCTTTTTGCCAAAGGTATAGCGACATAATGAGTGTCATTATCAGTATCAGTTTGGCAAAGCCGATGATCTGGGCGTCCTTGATTAGCACTTTGATGTTGCGACGATGAATCGCAGTGATCAAGAGCAAGAAAGGCAAGCCACCCAAAAACATAAAGAAGGTACCATTCCATTGCGCTGCGTTGGAGAAATGCGCCATCGATTGATCTGAGGTCGAGTACCCCCCCGTCGATAAGGTCGTCATGGCATGATTCACGGCTTCGAAACTGGTCATTCCGGCACTCAGATAACCAAAATAACACAGCACGGTTAAGCTGACATAGACATACATGATGTAGGCGGCTGTGTGCTGGGTTTTCGCGGTGTTTTTATCAGACCAATCAGATGATTCCGTTTGGAATAAACGCATACCACCGACGTTGAGATAAGGTAATACTGCTACCCCCATGACCACAAAACCAACACCGCCTAACCACTGCAAAATAGAGCGCCATAACAATACGCTATGCGCGGTGCTATCTAAGTTCGATAATACCGTTGAACCTGTAGTGGTGATACCTGACATTGTTTCGAAATAAGCATCGGTATAACTAATGTGTTGGATCAGCATCAGTGGCAGTGCGGCAAAGGCGGACGCAATTATCCATACACAGGTGGTCAGCAAAAACATTTCGCGGATACCGAGTTTGAATTCTTTGGAGCGCCCTTTATGCCAGAATAAACCCGATGCAATAGTGGTGATAACAATGGATTTAAAGAATTCGGGCACGCCATGGCCATCAGTATATATCGCTAATACCAACGGCGCGATCATAAACACGGCAAGGGCGCGTAACACCACACTTGCCATGAACAATATAGGTTTTAAATTAACCATGAAACAAGCTTCTGTGGGTGTTTATAAGAAAAATGGACTAGGTTGAAAAAGTTTTTCAACATCAGGGATAAACTTTTTATCAACCAAGAACATCACTACGTGATCATCTTGTTCAATCACGGTTTTATCATGGGCGATTAACACCGCATCTTTACGTACAATCGCACCAATTGTTGTCCCTACAGGTAGTTTTAAGCTGCCGATAGCCCGGCCAACAACGCGTGAGGTTAATTTGTCACCATGGGCAATTGCTTCAATTGCTTCTGCTGCACCACGACGCAAGGAGTAAACATTGGCAATGTCTGCACGACGTACATGGGTTAATAGCGCTGAGATAGTCGCTTGTTGCGGTGAGATGGCAATATCAATGGTACCGCCTTGCACAAGGTCCACATAGGCTCCACGTTGAATCAGTACCATGGCTTTTTTTGCCCCCATGCGTTTGGCTAACATTGCTGACATGATGTTGGCTTCGTCATCATTGGTCACGGCAATAAATACATCGGTTTGATCAATATGTTCTTCATTAAGCAGTTCCTGATCGGATGCATCGCCACAAAACACGATGGTATTGTTAAGCATTTCGGATAACTGCTCTGCGCGAGTAATATTACGCTCGATGAGTTTAACCGAGTAGTCACGTTCTAAACGACTCGCGAGGGCGGCACCAATGTTACCACCGCCAGCAATAATGATACGACGATAAGGCTTTTCGAGTTTTTGTAACTCACTCATTACCGCGCGAATATTGTTACTTGCAGAGACAAAGAAAACTTCGTCATCGGCTTCAATAATGGTAGTGCCGAGTGGCCGGATTGGTTTACCTTGACGGAAAATAGCCGCCACGCGCGCTTCAACATTAGGCATGTGTTCACGTAATGCTGCCAGTGCATTACCCACCAACGGCCCTCCATAATAGGCTTTCAACGCCACTAGTCCGACTTTATTATTGGCAAAGTTGACCACTTGCAGTGCGCCAGGGTAGTCGATAAGACGTTTAATATAATCGGTAACGAGCTGTTCGGGGGCGATCAAATGATCAACCGCAATCGCGCCATTATGGAATAAGGTATCTTTGTGGTTTAAATAAGATTCGTTTCTAATCCGCGCTATTTTATTTGGGGTATTAAACAGGGTGTAAGCAATTTGACAGGCGATCATATTGGTTTCGTCATTGTTGGTTACCGCCACAAGCATATCGGCATCTTGTGCGCCCGCTTCGCGCAGTACGTCTGGGTTCGCCCCATGACCTTCAACAACCCGTAAATCAAATTTATCTTGTAAGTTTCTTAGGCTGTTACCATCGCGGTCGATAACGGTAATGTCATTATTCTCACCTACTAAGTTTTCAGCTAGTGTGCCGCCGACCTGGCCTGCACCGATAATGATAATTTTCATTTAACCTCGCACCAAATAAAATTGTCGTGATCTGTTTTGATTACGCTATTCTACGCCTATCTAAGCGAAAGTTGAATAACGGCAATAGTTTATAGCCAATTGATGCTGATTCAACAACTGGCTATAAAGACTATACGGTTATGCTTTTTTTTGTAACTTAGCGTAGAAGAACCCATCCATACCTTGGGTATTCGGTAGGATCTGCCAGCTAAATGCTTTGTCTTCACTGTTTGCATTGAGTGGTATTAGTACTGCATCAGTTGTACGCGCGACAAACTGACTAATTTGCTCACTGTTTTCAGCAGGTAGAATTGAACATGTTGCGTATAACAGGGTGCCACCTGGTTTTAGTTGTTGCCACATGGCATCTAAAATTTCAGCTTGCAGTTGTACTAATGGCGCGATATCAGAGTCGCGACGTAACCATTTGATATCAGGATGACGACGAATAACACCGGTTGCACTACAAGGTGCATCTAGCAGAATACGGTCAAATTTATCACCTTTCCACCAATCTTCAGGCTTGCTGGCATCACCGTGAATGAGCTCCGCTTCTAACTGCATGCGAGTTAGATTTTCTTGTACACGTGCTAGACGCGTTTCATCAAAATCTACTGCTACCAGATGTTTTAGTGCTGGTTGGCGTTCTAAAATGTGTGCTGTTTTACCACCTGGAGCAGCACAAGCATCGAGTACTAGCTCACCCGGCTGTGCATCTAAGAATTGTGCGGCAAATTGTGCAGCGCCATCTTGTACCGAGCTATGGCCTTCAGCAAAACCTGCAAGCTTGTAAACATCAGTTGGTTTTTCTAAGCGTAATGCTGAATCTGCGCTATCAACTATTTCAGCAGCAATATCGTCAGCTGCAAGCAGTGCTTGGTAGTCGCTGCGGTTATGGTGCTGTTGGTTAACACGGATCCACATAGGTGGACGTTCGTTGTTCGCCGTTAACACAGCTTGCCACTGCTTAGGGTAAGCGGCTTTAATGCGCTTGATTAACCAACCTGGATGGCCAAATTTACACGCGTCGTTACCGTCTGCTAGGGTTTCAAGGTCGTCTTGTTGACGTTGATAATTACGTAAAATAGCATTGACTAGGCCACTCAGTTTCGGTGATTTTAATACCTTAATGGCATTTACCGTTTCAGCTACTGCAGCATGTGCCGGGATACGCATATATTTTAATTGATATAAACCCACCAAGATTAAGAAATGCACGGGTCTTTGCTTACCAATTAAGGGTTTGCTCATTAGTTGACGGCTAATAAACTCAAGACGAGGTAACCAGCGCAATACGCCGTAACAGATCTCCTGTAGTAAAGCACGATCCTTGGCAGGTAATAATTGCTGTGCAATCGGTAAGGCTGTCGTCAATGACTGACCTCTATCAACAACTTGGTAAAGTACTTTTGCGGCGCTAGCTCTGGTTTTCATGTATATATATCCGAGGTAAATCGCCCAATATGTTTGAGCGGTTATAAGTATTAAATAGAATTTAGTAATTGACCAACAGTAAACCACTCTTTACGAGCGTTTAGAATGTCTTGAACTGGCATGGCCTTTTTGCCCGCAAGTTGCAGGTTTAATAACGTTAATACGCCATCACCGGTAGCAACTTGGATGCCCAGTTTGGTTGCTGCTATAACAGTACCAGGTTGTGCATCTGTGGTGTCTTCACTGACACTTGCTTGCCAAATCTTAACATTCTGTTCTGCAATTTGGGTGTAGCTTACAGGCCAAGGGTTAAAAGCACGAACTTGACGTTCGATAGCAACAGCCGACTGAGTCCAATCGATGTTGGCTTCTTCTTTACTTAGTTTTGATGCGTAGTTGGCTTGTGCGTCATCTTGCACTTGCGCAACGGCTGTATTGTTACTGATTTGGACTAATGTTTCTAGTAATCCTTGCGGTCCAAGCTCGGCAAGTCGGTCATATAAACTGGCACTGGTTTCATCAGCCGCAATCGGACAGGTCACTTTATGCAACATAGCACCCGTATCAAGGCCTAAGTCCATTTGCATAATCGTGACGCCTGTTTCTGCATCACCAGCCCAGATTGAACGTTGGATTGGTGCTGCACCACGCCATCTTGGTAATAATGAACCGTGTACGTTAATACAGCCTAAATGCGGTGTATCAAGTACGATCTGTGGCAGGATTAATCCGTAAGCAACCACCACCATTAGATCTGCGTTTAACGCCAATAATTGTTGTTGTGCTTCTTCGTTACGTAAACTAACTGGTTGGTATACCGGAATTTCATGGCTCACAGCAAGTTGCTTTACGTCACTTAGTTTTAGTTTTTTACCGCGACCTGCTGGACGATCGGGTTGGCTATATACCGCGATCACTTCATGCTCTGAATTTAGTAATGCAGAGAGGTGTTTGGCGGCAAAATCAGGGGTGCCGGCAAAAATAATGCGTAATGGTTTGGTCAAGGTTAATTCCTATTTTGTATTCTTATTTATTTTGACGTGCTAGTTTTTCTAGCTTTTTCCGAATTCTTTGCTGTTTCAGCACAGATAAATAGTCAATGAACAATTTACCATTCAGATGGTCCAATTCGTGCTGTAAACAAATGGCTAATAAATCATGGGCTTCTAGTGTAAGCTCATTACCTTCACGGTCTAATGCTGTCACGGTTACGCTTTCTGCGCGCGGCACAAAAGCCCGTGAATCTGGTACCGAAAGGCAGCCTTCTTCAATCCCTGTATCGCCGTATTTTTCGGTAATGACCGGGTTTATAAGGACTAGAGGTTCATTACGTGTTCCTGACACATCGATAACGACAATACGTTGTAAAATATTGACTTGTACAGCGGCTAACCCTATGCCTTCTTCGGCATACATGGTGTCGAGCATGTCATCGATGATCGTTTGTGTCGCCAGTGTGATTTCCTGCACAGGTTGAGCAATCTTTCTTAATCGATCATCAGGAAAATGTAAAACTTCTAATATAGCCATGGTACTTTCTTATTTTGAATGGATTCAAATAACGCTTAATTTTGACGTATAACGTTACAATAATCACTATAAATATAAGCGTTCAAACAACAATTAGGAAAGGATATGTCCATAAAACGTCGTTTGATCTTTGCTTTAGCCGCTATGTTACCCTTTTTAGCGCACGCTGATAGCTTAAACTTAAAAAATCAATACCCCACAGAGTACATCGTTAAAGAAGGTGATACGCTTTGGGATATATCGAATAAGTATTTACAAAGTCCGTGGTTATGGCCGCAGTTATGGGATGCCAACCCGGAACTTGATGATCCGCATCTTATCTACCCCGGTGATAAACTACAATTAATCTTTGTTGATGGGCAACCACGCTTAGTACGTAATCATGTACGTAAGCGGATAGTCAAAGTGTCCCCTAAAGCGCGACCTGAATTAAAAGGCAGTCAGGCTATTCCGACGATACCGTTAAAACTGATCAATTCTTTTTTAAGTCGAGACTATGTCGCTGGCGATGATAAATTAAAGCAGGCTCCTGTGATCTTAGGCAATAATGATGGCAATAGTACATTTATTGTTGGCCACAGTATCTTTGCCTCCAGTTCGTTAAAACCGGGGCAGTACGGTATTTATCGTCGCGGTCGTACTTATATAGACCCTGTTACGAATGAAAAGTTAGGTAATGAAGTGGAGTTTATTGCGATCGCGCGCGTGGTCAATACCGGGTCGGAAACGATCCCAGCCAAATTATTGATTTTGAAAAGTACTAAAGAAGCGCGTAAAGGTGATCGATTATTACCCATGCCTGAGCAAGAGCGTTTACCAGTTTATTTCCAACCGCGTAATTTCCAGTTGGCCAGTGATGGTTTAATTGTCGCTGCGGATGAACAATACAGTACGATTGGTAAAAATGATGTTGTGGTCATCAATCGTGGCTGGCGTGACAGCGTTGGTGCCGGAGATGTATTCGCGGTATTAAAACGCGGTAAAACAATTATTCGGCATGAGCAAGACCTGGATTTTGATTATAGTGAGCAAATTAACCAATACGATAAGCTATTTTCTGATAAAAATGAGTTACAGCTCCCAGATGAACGGGTCGGAGAAATGATGGTGTTCAAAGTTTACGACAAAGTAAGCCTTGCGCTTATTACACATAGCTCACAAGTGATTAAACTTAGCGATAAGGTAAGTAACTTATGATAACTAGGGTGTAAAGTGTAATGATGGTTAATGAGCAAGATAAATATTGGTTAGCATTATATGACGTTCCCAAAATAGGGGGCAGTAGGGCGCTAAAACTATTACAAAAAACCTCGTTAACTAAATTATTTACCAGTTCTGCGCAGTATCTACAATCGCTTGGTTTAGATTCCGCGCAGCAACAAGCCATCCTAAATCCCGATTGGCAGGCGATTGAAAACAGCCTCAATTGGCTTGCAGGACAAGATAATCGTTACCTAATCCCTATCACCAGCAGTCTCTACCCACTGGCATTAAAAAATATTCCCTCTCCACCTTTGCTTTTGTACGTCGAAGGTAATGTTGAATTAATATCGCAACCACAAATCGCCATGGTTGGTACACGTGCGCCAAGCTATTATGGCAAACGCCATGCACACAACTTTGCTGCAGAGCTAGTGCAATTGGGATTAGTCGTCACCAGTGGTCTTGCTATTGGCGTCGATAGTGAGTGTCACCGCAGTGTATTAGCAGCCAAAGGACATACTATTGCCGTGTTAGGGACCGGGTTAGCCAATATTTATCCTAAGCGTCACCAAAAATTAGCTCAGCAGATTCGAGAACAAGGCGCATTAGTCTCTGAATTTAGTCCTTTTACCCAAGCTCGACCTGAGCATTTTCCCCGTCGTAATCGCATTGTCAGTGGTTTATCACTGGGTGTTGTGGTGATAGAAGCCGCATTGAACAGTGGTTCATTAATTTCAGCGCGTTGTGCTCTTGAACAAGGCCGAGAGGTCTTTGCGTTGCCAGGAGCGATTGATAATCCGATGGCTGCTGGTTGTCATTATTTAATCCAGCAAGGGGCGAAGTTGATTACTCAAACTAGCGATATTACCGATGAACTCACATATATAAATGTACGTACGAATTTTGAGCAAACAGACCTGTTCAGCCCTGAACCCGAAACTGTTTCATTGCCAAATCAAATTATCTTAGATAGTGTCGGTTATGAAGTAACGACAGCAGATCTAATTGCTGAGCGCAGCCAACAACCCGTTAGCCAAGTATTAACGAGTTTAATTGAACTCGAACTTGATAATTGGATCAATGCTGTGCCCGGTGGTTATGTGAGATCGCAAAGGAGGGGCTAATGTTAGATGTACTTATTTATCTTTTCGAAAATTTTTATGAACAAAATGAATCTGAGTTTTTAGTTGATCGAGATAACTTGCTCGATGAGTTACTTGAGGCTGGTTTTGCTGAAGCTGAAATACTCAAAGCAATGACATGGATTGAACATTTAGTTGAGATGCGTGATGGTGGCGTGCAAACACATCTACAAGTATCCAGTGTTAGTTCGATGCGAATTTACACTGACGCTGAGCAATTCTATATCAATACTGAATGTCGTGGTTTTCTCCTCTTTTTAGAACATATTTCTGTACTTAATATTGAAACCAGAGAAATGGCAATTGCTCGATTAGTTGAATTGGAAAATACTAATTTAGATCTTGATGATATTAAGTGGGTCATTTTAATGGTGTTATTCAACGTGCCAGACGGTGAGGAAGCCTATTTGCAAATGGAAGAATTAGTACATGCTAAAGAGCACAACTACTTGCATTAAACTTTAATGATATAGTGATCGGGTGATTTTAATTACATTAAATACTGGCATAAAATGTCAACTTTGCTAATATTCGCCCATCAATTATTCACTTAAAAATTGTTCAAATGTCTAAAAATGACGACAAACTATTTACAGTTCATGAACATGCCTTGGAAAAAGAGTACGAGACGTGCCCGCAATGCGGCGCTGAGTTAAGTATTAAAAATGCCAAATCTGGGCCATTTTTAGGTTGTAATAATTATCCAAATTGTGATTATTCACGCCCTTTATCAAATCAATCTCATTTCGAAGATAACAAAACCCTTGTTGGCTCTGAATGTCCAGAGTGTCAGCATGAGCTCGCGTTGAAACGTGGTCGTTATGGCTTCTTTATCGGTTGTACCCAATTCCCCACTTGCAATTATATGTCGAAAACAGAAACCCCAGATGAGACCGGCATAACTTGTCCACAGTGTAAATCGGGTGATTTACTGCAGAAAAAATCACGTTTCGGCAAGACATTTTATTCTTGTAATAAATACCCTAAGTGTAAATACATTATTAATTTCAAACCTGTTTCAGAAGAATGTCCTGAGTGTCACTGGGGCATTTTAGTTGAAAAGAAAACCAGTAATGGAAAACAACTTATCTGTCCACAGAAAAGCTGTGGCTATAAGCGTGCTTTATTAGAATAGTGATTAACACTATCAATTAATTTAACCAATTAAAAATAACTCATACGGAAAGGGAATAATTATGTCTACACAATTTGTTGCAGTATTAATGGGCTCAGATTCAGATTTACCTGTCATGCAGGCGACACTGAACGTACTTAAATCATTTGAAATTAAGTATGAAGTGAAAGTAACTTCTGCTCACCGTACTCCAGCAGCGACACACCAGTATGTGACTGATGCTGAAAGTCGCGGTTGTGCTGTGTTTATCTGTGCCGCTGGTTTAGCTGCACATTTAGCTGGCGCGGTAGCAGGCATTACGACTCATCCTGTTATTGGCGTGCCAATTGACGCAGGCCCGTTACAAGGTATGGATGCTTTATTATCAACAGTGCAAATGCCTGGTGGTGTACCTGTTGCTTGTGTAGCAATTGGTAGTGCTGGTGCTAAAAATGCGGGTTACCTTGCTGCACAAATGCTAGCTATCGGTAATCCAGAAATGGCTGCTAAAGTAAAAGCCGAACGTCAAGCTAATGCAGAAAGCATCATTGCTAAAGACGCAGCACTACAAGCTAAGTTAAAAGCACTGTAATTGGTAATAACTAAGCTTATAACTGTCGTTATAGAGTAAGAAATGGTAGCGTAAGCTACCATTTTTAATTTATGACTATTAATAATAGATATATTACTGTGCATAATTCACCAGCTATTCTCAACGCGGTAACAGCGTTACAAAATCAAAAAGTTATTGCTTATCCAACGGAAGCTGTATTTGGCTTGGGTTGTGATCCGATGAATGAACAAGCGGTACAGCGATTACTCTCCATCAAACAACGGCCGATTGAAAAAGGACTTATCTTAATTGCCGCTAACTTAACGCAGCTAGATGCTTATGTTGATTTGAGCAAATTAACTGCCCAGCAAATTGACAACATTAATCAAACTTGGCCTGGCCCTGCAACTTGGGTTATGCCGGCTAAAGCGCAAGTGCCGAAATGGTTAACTGGCCAATTTGATAGCATTGCAGTTCGCGTATCCGCACATCCGACGGTACAAAAATTGTGTCTGGCTTTTGGTGGGCCGATTACTTCTACTAGTGCTAATTTAACTGGTTTAACACCATGTGTGACCACGGCTGAAGTCACTCAGCAACTTGCCCCATTACTTGGTGCTATTGTTGATGAAGCTGTAGGTGAACTTGCACAACCTACGACGATCACTGATGCTGTGACAGGCCGGATCTACCGTTAACTATTTTATCTATCTCATTACAGGAGTTGTGCAGTATGGATCGTTATGCCGTATTTGGTAATCCAATAAACCACAGTAAATCACCGATGATTCATACCTTATTTGCCCAGCAAACAGCACAGCAATTGAGTTATCAGGCCATCGAAGCACCTATTGATGGTTTTGCTGAAGCAATGACAAGCTTTTTTTCGCAAGGTGGTAAAGGTTGCAATATTACCGTGCCCTTTAAGGAAGAAGCATTTGTATTTGCACAGCAGCTAACATCTAGAGCAAAACTTGCTGGTGCCGTTAATACATTATTGCTATCTGACTCGGGTGATATTATTGGTGATAATACTGATGGCTTTGGTCTTGTGCATGATTTACAGCAATACATGGAGCTGGCGAATAAACGTATCTTGTTACTGGGTGCTGGCGGAGCTGCACGTGGTGTTATCGGGCCATTATTAGCTCAAGGTATTGAGGAATTGGTTATCGCTAATCGAACAGATGCAAAAGCTCAAACGTTAGCGACACTGTTTGCTGATAAAGGCAATATCAAGGCTTGTAGTTTTACCGCATTAGCGGGTGATTTTGACCTTGTTATTAATTCTACCTCGGCTAGCCTCTCTGGTTCGCTTCCTCCTATTGCATCGACTCTTATTAGCAAACATACTATTTGTTACGACATGATGTATAAAGCTGAAGCGACTGTTTTTAATTTATGGGCATTAGAGCAAGGTGCTGAATTAGCAATTGATGGCTTAGGTATGTTGGTTGGACAAGCGGCGGAAAGTTTTAAAGTGTGGCGCGGTATCACGCCTGCTATGCCACCTGTACTCGCGGCATTAAGAAAGACGATTAAATAGGCGTATGTAATATCCCTCTAGAGTGACTAGAGGGATATGATCGTATTTTGGTTTATCTGAGTAGTTTATTAAATTACTGACTATCTGCAATATATTCATTTTTGAGGATAACGTAATTATCGGCTGATAATTTTAAAAACGCGATTTCCTCATCCGTTAGTGCTCTTGCTTGCTTTGCTGGACTGCCAATGTACAGATAGCCACTTTTTAATGTTTTTCTTGGTGGCACCAAAGTACCTGCACCGATCATGACATCAGCTTCAATAATCGCCCCATCCAGCACAATTGCCCCCATACCTATTAATACCCGATCACCAATAGTACAGGCATGCAATAGTGCTTTATGGCCGACGGTAACATCTGCACCTATAAGTAGTGGGATACCATTTGGGTTTGCCGGGCTTTTTCTGGTGACATGTAATATGCAACCATCTTGTACATTCGTACGGGCACCAATAAAAATCTTATTTACATCACCACGTGCTGCGACAAGTGGCCATATACTCACATCCTCAGCTATTGTTATATCGCCGATTAAGACTGCTGACTTATCTATATAAGCAGAGTTAGCTATTTGCGGTGCTATTCCTTGATATTCTCGAAGTGAAGTGGCCATTATTATCCTTATATAGTCATGAATGTTAGTAAAATGCTCAAATAGCATGGTAAACAACCAAGCTTGATAGTGCTATATTATTTTCTTATAAATTACTTGCCTGTAAAAGTTAAATCCCTATAATGGCGCCTCACTGACACGGCAACAGCCGCTAAGTAAAGGTGTTTATCAGTATCGAAAGTTACTTTTTAAACTTCCTGAAATAAAGTGCAAATATGTGCTTGACTTCAAAATTGGTTGCCGTATTATACGCAGCCTGACTACGACGCAAGACGTC
>NZ_PJCA01000031.1:1500000-1597348 GCF_002836355.1 Moritella sp. Urea-trap-13 | reverse complement strand
AGGTCCAGTTGATCAGAAAGACGCGAGTGATAAGGTCAATATTGACCTGAACGTGACTGCGACCGATAAAGATGGCGATAGCATAGACGGCACATTGGATATTACCCTTACTGATGGCAGTAATGCCGCGGGTGGCGATGACGGTGTGCTAACACTGGCTGAAGGCGATTTGGATGTTGACGGTAATGGTGTTGGTGTTGGTGTTGGTGTTGGTGGTACTGATACCACTTACCCTGCATCACAATCTGGCTCGTTTGTGATTCAAGCGGGTGAAGATCGTCTTGTTCCTGATTCAATTGTTATCGACCCTGCTTTGCAAGCTGCGTTAATCGCAGAGCTGGAAGCTGAACTAACCTCGGGTGGAGAAGCGCTGAGCTTTAGCGTCGATAGTGACGGCAATCTTGTTGGTACTTTACCAAGCGGTGTTGTTGCGGTGACGGTGTCTTTATCTGGCGAGCAGCAAGGTCAAGACGTGAAGGTTACAGTGAGCATCACGCAGAATGTCCCGTTAGACCATAACGGTTCAAGTGATGGTGGTTACGTAACTTTTGACGGTGACAATATTCACATCAATGTGCCAGTGCAAGCGACCGATACCGACGGTGATGATTTAGATGCGCCAGCTAATGTAGATATCACGATAACAGATGGTGCAAATCCATCGTTTGGTACTGATTCTGGTGTAACAATTAATGAGTCAACAGACGAAAATAAGGTAATTGAAGGTCAGATCCCGCTGAATGTGGGTTCTGATGAAATCGCGACCATCGCATTCCAATCAAATCAACCAAGTCTTGCTGGCATTACGAGTAATGGTCAGGCGACTACATTCACGGTTGTCGGTAATACATTAACGGTACTGGATAGCGCAGATAAACCAGTGATGACAGTGATCATCGCGACTGACGGTTCGTATAAAGTCACCGTGACTGGTCCAGTTGATCAGAAAGACGCGAGTGATAAGGTTAATATTGACCTGAACGTTACAGCGACTGATAAAGATGGCGATAGCACTGCCGGCACATTGGATATTACCCTTACTGATGGCAGTAATGCTGCGGGTGGCGATGAAGGTGTGCTAACACTGGCTGAAGGTGATTTAGATGTTGACGGTAATGGTGTTGGTGGTACTGATACCACTTATCCTGCATCGCAATCTGGCTCGTTTGTGATTCAAGCGGGTGAAGATCGTCTTGTTCCTGATTCAATTGTTATCGACCCTGCTTTGCAAGCTACGTTAATCGCAGAGCTAGAAGCTGAACTAACCTCGGGCGGAGAAGCGCTGACCTTTAGTGTCGATGGTGACGGCAATCTTGTTGGTACTTTACCAAGCGGTGTTGTTGCGGTGACGGTGTCTTTATCTGGCGAGCAGCAAGGTCAAGACGTGAAGGTTACGGTGAGCATCACGCAGAATGTGCCGTTAGACCATAACGGTTCAAGTGATGGTGGTTACGTTACTTTTGACGGTGACAACATTCACATCAATGTGCCGGTGCAAGCAACCGATACCGACGGTGATGATTTAGAGGCGCCAGCCAATGTAGATATCACAATTACTGACGGTGAAAATCCTTCGTTTGGTACTGATTCTGGAGTGACAATTAATGAGACCGATGATAAAGGCGAGACCATGTCTGGTCAGATCCCATTAAATGTGGGCTCAGATGCGATTGACAGCATTGTCTTCCAAGCAGCGCAACCAGGATTAACTGGCATTACGAGTAACGGCGCAGCGACCACGTTTACGGTTGTTGATAATATATTAACCGTGCTCGACAGCGCGGGCGATACGGTGATGATCGTCACTATCGCGACGGATGGTTCATACGAAGTAATTGTCACTGGTCCTGTTGATCAAAGTGACAGTGAATTAACCAATATTAATTTGGGTGTGACAGCGACCGATAATGATGGCGATAGCACTGACGGCACACTGGCAATTAGCCTCACTGATGGCAGCAATGCCGCAGGTGGAGATCAAGGTAAGCTAACACTGGCTGAAGGTGATTTAGATGTTGATGGTAACGGTGTTGGTGGTACTGATACCACTTACCCAGCATCACAATCAGGTTCGTTCGTTATTAAAGCAGGCGAAGATAGCTTAGTGCCGAGTTCAGTCAAAATTGACCCTGCATTACAAAGTAATTTAATCGCAGAACTGCAAGATGAACTGACATCGGGCGGCGAAAAACTAACCTTTACAGTCGATGGTGACGGCAATCTGGTTGGTACTTTACCAAACGGTGTTGTTGCGGTTACAGTGTCTTTGTCTGGCGAGCAGCAAGGTCAAGACGTGAAAGTCACGGTAACCATCACGCAGAACGTCCCGTTAGATCATACTAATACTGGCGACATCGGCGGCTACATAACGTCCGCTAATGATGAAATTCACATCAATGTGCCAGTGCAAGCGACCGATACCGATGGTGATGATTTAGATGCGCCAGCTAACGTAGATATCACGATAACAGATGGTGCAAATCCTTCGTTTGATACTGATTCTGGTGTGACAATTAATGAGTCAACCGAGAAAGGCAATACAATTTCAGGTCAGATCCCATTAGATGTGGGCTCAGACACGATTGACAGCATTGTCTTCCAAGCTGACCAACCTGAATTAATTGATTTAACAAGTAATGGCTTACCAACAACGTATGTAGTGGCAGGCAGTACAATTACTGTTTATGACAGTGCTAGTAAGCCTGTAATGATAGTAACTGTTGATACCGATGGCTCATATGTGGTCACGGTCATTGGGGCTATTGATCAAAACGGTGCGAGTGATAGCATTAATATCGATTTGGCAGTGACAGCAACCGATAAAGACGGTGATACATCGAATGGTTCAATGGATATTACTATTACTGATGGTGATGATGCCGCAGGCGGTGGTTCAAGCTCTATTGAATTAGCAGAAGGAGATCTTGATACCGATGGCGTAGGGACCTCTTATCCTGCAACGAATTCAGGTGATTTTGAACTTATCGCGGGTGCAGATCGCTTGATTCCTGATTCTGTTGAAGTTGACCCTTTACAACTTAGTGCCTTGATGGTGGAGTTGGCGTCTGAGTTGACTTCTGGCGGTCAAGCGTTAACCTTCTCTTTAAATGCTGACGGAGACATTGTTGGTCGATTAAATGGCCAAGTTGCATTGACGGTCGAACTGTCTGCGGCACAAAACGATCAAGATCTGACTGTGACTGTCGAAATAACCCAAAACATCCCATTAGATCACTACAATAGCGGTGATACTTTGGGTTACGTTACTTCTGAAAACGATGAAATTCACATTAAGGTACCGGTTCAGGCAACCGATACTGATGGTGATGATCTGACCAACTCCGTTAATGTTGGCATCATTATTAAAGATGGCGAAGATCCATTCTTTGACACTGAATCTGTACTTGCCGTTAATGAAACATCGGATAAAAATGTTGCAGTAGAAGGGCAACTGAATCTGGATGTGGGTTCAGATGCTATTGCAACGTTAGTCTTTGCTGAAACTCAAATTGATCTCGCCGACCTTACCAGTAACGGTAATGATACAGACTATAAAGTGGTAGATAACACCATCACATTATTTGATAGCAATAATCAGCTAATTATGGTTATCACTGTCGATACAGACGGCAAATATACCGTCACAGTAACTGGTCCCATTGATCAAGGAGATAGCCTATCGACTGATTTGAACTTGGGTGTCATAGCGACCGATAAAGACGGTGATCCAGCATCAGGCGAGATGAAAATCAGCATTACTGATGGCCTGAATGGTAGCGGTAATGAAACTGCTAATGTGGAAATTACTGAGCCTGATTTAAGTCCAAGTGGCTATCCAGTGTCAGCTGAGACTGATATCACGCTGAAGGCAGGTGAAGATCGTCTTGATGTCAACACCGTCGGCATTGATGACACAGGAACATTAATTGCTGAGCTAGAAGCAGAATTAACTTCTGGTGGTGAACAACTGGTATTTACACTCGAAAATGGTGTGCTAGTTGGTAAGCTTCCAAATGGTGACATTGCAGTTAGCGTGACCGTGACCGCGGTTCAAGCTGGTCAAGATGTTACTGTGACAGTAAAAGTCGATCAACTTCTCCCTCTGGATCATAACGAGTTGGGGAATAGTACGGGATATGTCAGCGAAAATGGTGAAAGTATTGCAATCAATGTTCCTCTGCAAGGTAAAGATACCGATGGTGATAGCTTAGATAACCCTGCGGTTGTTACGGTAACGATCAAAGATGGTCAATTGCCATCATTTGGTGTTGATACTGGTATTTCTCTGAACGAAGAAACTCAAGAAGGCAAAGTTATCTCAAGCAGTATTGTTGTTGATACGGGCAGTGACGAGATTGCATCTATCGTATTTGATGATGCAAATATGCAATCAGGCTTTGAAAATGTCACCAGTAATGGGCTTGCAACGGCAGTTGAAGTGAGTGGTCAGGTATTACTACTGAAAGACAGTGATGGTAAGACTGTACTTGAAGTCACTATTAATAACGGTGGTTCTTACACGGCGAAAATCACCGGAGAGTTAGATCAAGATATTAATAACCTGCTGAACTTACCAATCAAAGTACTCGTAACAGATGATGATGGCGATACTGCTAGCGGCACCATTAACATCAGAGTGACTGACGGCAGCGATGCGAAAGGCGGTGAAAGTGGTGTAATTAGCATTACGGAAGGTGATTTAGATACCTCTGCTGGCGGTACCACTTATCCGGTGACCGGGTCAGAGACATTTGCAATAACAGCAGGTGAAGATCGTCTCGATCCAACAACAGTGACGTTTGATCCCCTTCAACTTAGCGACTTAATAGATGAGCTTAAATCCGATTTAACCTCTGGTGGTCAAGATCTTATATTTGCTGTTAATGCTGAAGGTAAGTTGGTTGGTACGACAATACCTGGTAATGAGATAGCGTTGATCATCTCACTGAAAGGTGAGCAAGTTGGAGATACTAATGTTAATGCAACTTTAGAGATTGAGCAGCGTTTACCTCTTGATCATGACACGACTGACATTTCTGGTTTTGTAACATCTTTTGGCGATAACATCAGTATCAAAGTCCCCGTTCAAGTTACTGATAGTGATGGCGATAGTCTTGAAGCACCTGCGAATGTCACCATTAGTATTGCGGATGGTGAGGAACCGAAGTTTGGTTTAGATGATGGTACAAATATTATTGAGACTGAAGCCTCTCAAACGGTCCAAGGGGAAATCGATCTAGATTTAGGCAGTGATAACATTGGCAGCGTTGATTTCCTCACGACACAATCCTCACTTAATGATGTAAAATCCAATGGACAAGATACCCGTTACTCCGTGAATGACAATGTTATTACCGTCGTGATTGATGGTGCTCCAAATGATGGTCAACCTGTGTTGACTATCACGATGAATAAAGACGGTACGTATACTGTTAAGCAAGATAAAGCATTAGAACAAGACAATAATAACGGGGATAGTATCAAGCTTGAACTGGATGTAACAGCGACAGACTATGACGGTGATACAAGCAATACAGGGCAGCTGGTCATTAACATTACAGATGGTCTGAATCCATCATTTGATACCGATTTAGGTGTCATCATTAATGAAACATCAGACAAAAATGATGTGATTTATGGGCAAATCCCACTGAATGTGGGCTCTGACGCTATTGATACGATTGCGTTCCAATCTTCTCAGCCGAGTTTAACAGGTATCACTAGTAACGGTGCTGCAACTACTACTGTGGTATCAGATTCTGGACGCACTCTTACAGTATTCGACAGCAGCAATGCTCCCGTAATGACGGTGACGATAAATACAGATGGATCGTATGTAGTCAAAGTAACGGGTCCCGTTGATCAAAAAGACGTTAGTGATTTAGTGAAAATAACCCTGAACGTAACGGCAACTGATAAAGATGGTGACACCACAAACGGTTCAATGAATATCAATATAACTGACGGTGAAAATGCTGTTGGTGAGCAAGGAAATATTGATATAACAGAGCCAGATTTAAGTCCTGATGGCTATCCAATAAAAGGCAATACAGAAATTGCAATAACAGGTGGGGAAGATCATCTTGATGTTTCAACTGTAGGTTTCGACCCAAATAAAATAGCAGCATTGATTACAGAACTAGAAGCAGAGTTAACATCAGGTGGCGAACAGGTTGAATTTAGCAATGATGTTAATGGTGTTTTAGTGGGCACTGTTAATGGTGTTGAAGTTATCACGATAACGTTAGTCGCAGTGCAAGATGGTCAAAATGTTAATGTGGCAATTGAGGTTATACAAAGTAAACCATTGGATCACAATAAATCAGGTAATAGCTCTGGGCTTATTAGCATTGATGACGACAGTATTGCCATCAATTTACCTATTCAGGGTAAGGATACCGATGGTGATGATCTTGGTGATACTGCCAATGTGATTGTAACGATCAAAGATGGCCAATTACCATCATTCGGTGTTGATTCTGGAATTTCTCTGAATGAGCAAGATCAAGAAGGCAAAGTTATCTCGAGCAGTATTGTTGTTGATACGGGCAGTGACGAGATCGCATCTATCGTATTTGATGATGCAAATATGCAATCTGGCTTTGATGGCGTCACCAGTAATGGGCTTGCAACGACAGTTGAAGTGAATGGTCAGGTATTACTGCTGAAAGATAGTGAAGGCAAGACGGTACTTGAAGTTACCATTGGTAATGATGGTAATTACACGGCGAAAATCACTGGCGAGTTGGATCAGGGGGCTGATAACCTGCTGAACTTACCAATCAAAGTACTCGTGATAGATGATGATGGCGATACTGCTCGCGGCACCATTAACATTGACGTTGTAGATGGCAGTGATGCAACCGGCGGCGAAGGTCACGCAATGACTGCAGTTGAAGGGGATCTTGAAACGCCAACGGGCGGAACGACCTATCCTAAAACAACGTCAGATTCTTTTAAGGTAACGGCAGGAGAAGATCGCCTCGACCCAACATCAGTGAACATCGATTCGACACAAAGAAATGCATTGATTGATGAATTGGAGTTGGAGTTAACGTCGGGTGGTGAAAAGTTAGACTTCGTGCTCAGTGTAGATGGCTCGACTTTAGTCGGCACCACGACTGGTGGAGATGTAGCTGTAACTATCACACTATCGGGTACTCAAGCGGGTGACGATATCAATGTGAATGTTGAGTTCAAGCAGCACCTACCACTGGATCATAATAAACTAACAGATAGTGATGGTTTTGTTAAGGTCGGTGATAATACTGATGAGATTACCATTCGTATTCCTGTACAAGCGAAAGACACCGATGGTGATGATTTATTAACGCCTGCTGAGGTAGATATAACCATTCAAGATGGTGCAGATCCTGTCTTCGGTCTTGATAGTGGCACAACGATTACAGAAACAGAAAATAGCCAAACGGTATCAGGTTCTATTGAGCTTGATATAGGTAGTGATGCAATTGAGAAGGTTGAGTTTGAGGCTGTGCAGGCATCACTTGATGGCTTAACCACTAACGGTCAAGCAACAACGTACACCGTTAATGGTGATGTGATTTCGGTAACGATTGACGGCGGTACAAATAATAATGATCCAGTGCTTACCATCACCATGAATAACGATGGTACGTATGCAGTTAAGCAAGATGAACCACTTGATCAAGATAGTACAAAAGAGGACAAGATAGATCTGAGCTTAGGTGTTACTGCGACCGATAAAGATGGTGATGTTAGTAATATCGGTAAAATCATTATTAGCATCAAAGATGGTCAAGATGCAACTGGTGAAAATGTTACTGCAAACCTAACGGTTGTAGAAGGCGATCTTGAAAACCCGGCTACAGATAAAGCGTACCCATCAACAGGTGCGGGTAGCTTTACGGTTGAAGCCGTGAACGATAATTTGGTTGCAAATACGATGCGTATTGAAGACTTAGTGCAAACTGAGCTCTTAACTGAGTTGAACAGTCTGACATCAAATGGTGCGCCATTAACGTTTACGCTAAGCGTTGATGCCTATGATGTCATTACTATTACGGGCATAACACAGACTGGCAGAACAGAAATTTTACAGATAACACTGACGCCAACACAAGAAACGAATGGTGATGTCAGCGTAGCGATGACCATTGAACAAAGTGGTCCACTGGATCACAACAATGGCTCGGGCGATTACGTGAAAGTAGGTGACGATGCTATTAATGTCCGTATTCCAGTTCAAATGACGGATTCTGATGGCGATGATCTTGATAAACCGGTGAATGTTAATGTCACTATTACTGATGGCGATGATCCCAAATTTGGTGTAGACAGCACTGTTAATTTAGAAGATGGAAATAATGCAGGGCTCGTCAAAGGTCAAATAGATGTCGACACAGGTAGTGACGAGGTTGTTAAGGTGTACTTTGACAATACGCAATCTTCGTTAAATGGTCTAACCAGTAATGGTGGAGAAACCAGCTACACGGTGAGTGCTGATGGCAGTTCGATTGTTGTCACTCTAGACAGTAAGCCTAATGTAGTGGTCATGAACATCACTGTTGATATCGACGGTAACTATACAGTTCAGCAAAAACAACCGATTGACCAAGTTGACGACCAAGCGGGTGATAATGAAAACATCATTCTTAATGTATTAGCAGACGATAAAGATGGTGATACCAGCGCGCCGGGCCATATTAACATCGTGGTCAATGATGGTACTAATGCAGGTGGTGGCCAAACAGGTACTATTACAATTACTGAAGGTGATTTGACACCCGAAGGTATTGAATCTCCTTATCCTGTAATAGGCAGCACTACTATTAAGGTTGATGCAGGTGTGGATCGATTAGATCCTAATTCTGTAGAAATCGATAGCAGTACTATTGAGGCATTAATTACAGAACTGCAAAATGAATTAACGGCGGGTGGTGAGGATATTGCGTTCACCTACAACGAAAATACGGGCACATTAACAGGTGTAGCCGCAGGTGTTGTAGTGATGACCGTGGTTGTTAGTGCTGTGCAAAGAGCTAATGGTGATGATGTAGATATCACCATTAGCATTAGACAAAATCAACCGCTTGATCATAAAGATGGCAATGCAGACGGCATGGTATCAACGGATGGTGACAAGATTAGCATCAAGGTGCCTGTTCAAGTGGCAGATACCGACGGTGACAAATTAGATAAAGGTATTTCCGTTGATGTGACTATCAATGATGGTACTGATCCAGTGATTACTGGTTTTGAGTCGATGTCTGTCAATGAAAGTGCTTTGAATGGTAATAACCAAAACCATCAAGGTTCAGATCCATCAAGCAAAGACGAAAAATCGAAAGGGAAAATTACTGTTGATAGCGGTAGTGATGAAGTTACTGACTTCGTTATTGATGTTGCGACCTTTAATCAGCAAAACGCTGGTGTGTTAATGTCGGATGGGCAGCAAATCACACTGTCTTACAATAGTAACAATAGTAACAATGGTAATTACATCGGTAAGGTTGGCAATACGACTATCTTTGTGATTACACTGAGTAATAGTGGTGAATATAAGTTTATTCTTAGAGGTAATGTTGACCACAAAGAAGGTGGTGCAACTGATGATGAACTAATAATTACTCTACCGGTACAAGCTATTGACCAAGATGGTGATAAGAGTAATACCGTTAATGTACCTGTTACGATTAAAGATGATGAGCCAACTGCGACTGATATTACCTTAAATATGGTTGAAGGTAGCACGTCTACATTAGAGGATGTGTTATCAATAGTAGGTGAAGGTGCGGATGATGCAACCGTGACCGCATTGATTGTCGACGGTGTTCGTATTCCTTTAGATACATTACCAAAGTCTGGTGAGTACTATCAGTATGAAGTCAAAGATGGTGTCACTGTTCTTGGAATATTGTTGATTACAGCTGAAGGTGAAACGTACTTCAGTGCTAATGGTGATCTAGACCATGCTATTGAAGATATAACGAAACTCATTGATGTGGAAATTACCGATGGTGATGGTGATACTGATACGAGTAAGATTACGTTAGAAATCAGCGATCAAGACGCCAAATTAACAACGCAAAATAGCACTGGCCTAGAAGATAACGGCAGCGCTTCAGATACGATTGCTTCAAATTACCACGGTATTACCATTAATATGGATATCAATGTAGGGGATTTAGACCGTGGTGAAGCGGTGGGTAATGTAACGATTACTGCTCCAACACCCGCACATGGTGTATTCATATACGATGATGGTAATGGCACTATCATCACTTTAGCTTATACCGATGGAAAGGTGACTATTCCTGCTGCTGCATTTGAGCTTCAAGCCGATGGTGTCACTTATACACTAGGTGGTGTGACATTTTTACCTGATTCTGACTTCTCGACAATAGGTTCTGACTTTACGATAGATGGTGGCAAACTCACCTTCGATGTAAGTGCTGAAATCGTCAATAGTGATGGTTCTACTCATCCAAATATGGATGGGAAATTCACTATTTCAGTTGATGGTGTAGCAGATATTCCAACGTGGGATGATGCCAATACTACCTACCATTATACAGTGACGGAAGATACGGATAACGTTGACTTGAACTTGACTGCCGTACTTCAAGATGATGATGGCTCTAATACGAGTTCAGAAGATCTGTATTACTTCATTACGATCATAGCAGGTGATGGCACGTTAGTGGGTGACAACCTAGTCGAAACATCGATTGGTTCTGGTATCTATAAAGTGGCTGCTGCCGATATCGGCTCTGTGCAAGTCGACCCTGCAGATAACTTCAGTGGCGACATTAAATTGGATGTATACGCGCAGAGTGAAGAGCGTGACAATCATAATACGGCTGACTCTGTACATAAAGAAATCATCATCAATGTCAATCCCGATGCTGATGAAGCAACCATGAAAGTGAAGCGTATTGAATCAGATGAAGATGTTCTGATTAACTTGAAAGATCACATATTATTAACTCCTCAAGACGATAATACTGATAATTCAGAGAGTCTTTTTGTGCGTATATCAGGCTTACCGACAGGTGCTATCTTGCTGCTTGGTGGGGATATACAAAATATAGTTGATGGTGAGGATTATTACGAAGTGAAATACGATGCTATTGATGGTCTGCAGCTAAAACCAACACCAGAAAGTAATGTTGATTTCACCTTTACTGTCGAAGGTGTAGTAAAAGATACTGCCCCAGTAACAGAGCCTAATGGCACGACGACAGAAGTGGTGAATGAATTTGTTACTGGTAGTCAAACAATTGAAGTTGACTTAACGGGCGTTGCGGACAAACCTAGTTTTGAATTAGATACTTCCACTTGGACCCCATTACCTGATGATCGCATAGGACTTGAAACAACGATTTCAGAAGATGGTGAAGCTAAGTTTGATTTTGGCGTGATTTCTGGAGAAATTGCCAAGATTCCAGATGGTATTACAGACACTTCAGAAACCTTATCCTTGGTGATCTCGAATATTCCTGAAGGCGTTAAGATCTTTGATGCGAATGGTAATGTACAAGCACTAGTGTATGTCGGTACTGATGACAATGGTAATCCGAGATACGAAGTGAAATTGAGTACGCTGAATGGCATCACAATAACGCCACCACTACACAGCACGCTTGATATTGATCTCGCTGTGCGCTTAGTCGTGACAGAGAATGACGGTGACAGTAAATCGTTTGACGGTAACTTGGTTGTCCATGTTCTTCCGGTTATTGATGCGCCGCTTACATATACCACAGAGTCAACCGGACTTGAAGATGGTCTTATTGAATTGAATTGGAAGCCTGAACTCACTGACAGTAAAGAAATGATTATTGGTCTGGAGTTTGCTGATGTTCCTGATGGGTATTATTTGCTCATAGGTACTAAACAGTTTATTCCTGTTGATGGAAAAATCACCTTCTCGAATGACCCTACATTTGATCCTGCAGAATCAATATACCTAAAAGCTCCTAAAGATTCTGATGTTGACTTCATATTGAAAACGAAAATTACAGTCATTGAAGATGATGTTGATTCATCAGCGGACGCTAAGGAAACCGAAATAGTAGGCATACTTAATGTCAACATTGATGCTGTTGTGGAAGACGATGGAATATTAGCAATTGTAGAAACTGACGTTGACGGTGTTGTTACGTATACAAATAGCATTACCAGTGATGCAAATGGTGTAATCGACATCAATGTTAATACAACAGGTGACCAGACGTTTACGGGCGGTTTAAGTTTTATCGAAGATGATTTAAGCAGTAATGAAGTGATTGAAAAAGTCATTATTACGTTCGTCGATGCTGATGGTAATACGATAACCGATCAAGCTGTTTTGGATCAGTTTTTTGTGGCGGGAGGCATAAACAATGGTGATGGCAGTTGGACCGTACCTAAATCTGAATTAGGTAATCTGAAAATTACAGCAACAGAAGATCAGGTCTCAACCGTTTATGTAAAAGTTTCAGCTGAGATTCGCGACCTGGGTGATAACAGTGAGAGTGATTCGAGCAACACTGTGATAAAAGACGCAAATATTGAACTTGAATTCATAGGCTCCTCAGGTAGCACCCTATTAGCAGGAAATATCGATGTTGATAACGATGTGATCATCATTGGCACCGAAGATACCCGTCTTAATTTTGGTGACCAATTAGATGCATTCATTTCTGTCAACATTACAGACTCTGTCAATCATGATGTATTCACCTTAGTGATTAGCGCTGACGACCTACCCGCTGGTGCGTCAATCACGGGCACTGAATATAACTACGAAACCGGTGAATATGTATTTAATGTGACAGTTGGCCCAGATGGTAAAGTTGATCTTTCTGCGGTTGGTATGTCATTGCCGAAAGACTTTGCCGGTGATTTTGAGCTTGACGTTAAATACGTGACTACTGACACCGTGAGTGGTGATGTGAAAGAAGTGACTGATACTATTCCTGTGCAAGTGACTCCTGTTGTCGATATTCCCGGTAATTCACAAACAGGTGATAATACGCCGGAAATCAAAATTAGCGTCGTTAAGACCAGTGGATTAGACACTGACAAACAGCCAATAACAGATGGTAGTACAGATCAAGAATATGAAAAAGTCGCGTATGAAGATGGTGATATTACGCTTGATTTGAGTGTGGTGCTTGCTGATAGCAGCACCTCTTTAAATGAAGGGTTAGAAACGGTAACGTCAGTTACTCTGACGGTTGATGCAGCTCAAGGCTTCTTTGTTGCAACTGATGGTTCATTAGTTTCTGAAATTACGCTACCAGCAAGTGAATTGGGCAATATTCAATTCCGTCCTGTGGAAGATTTCAGTGGTTCAGTCAGTGTTGGGGTGAAAGTCGACATTACGGATACGGCAGACTTCGATAAAATTGGTGGTTCAGCAACTGATACCGGCTCTTACACGACTGATGTGAACTTTGAGGTGGTGGCCGTTAACGACGCGGTGAACTGGACCGGCACCGATAAAGTGGTGATTGGTCAAGAAGATGCTGGCGGTGTGTCGCTTGTTGGTATTGGTGGCTCTATTGTCGATGTTGATGGTTCTGAACAAATTCTGTCGATGAAACTGACGGGGGTGCCAGATGGTTTCACTATTGAAGGAGCGGCAAATAACAGTAATGGTGAGTGGAGTATTTCGCTACCATCGGGGCAGACTACTTTCAACTTAGATAATATTAAAGTAATTCCACCTGAGAATTTCAGCGGTAAAGTTGAATTAAATGTGGTGGTTTACAGCAAAGAAGATTCGTTAACGGAAGTGGTTGAGCATTCAACCAGTATCACCATTGACGTGCAACCAGTGGCTGACCGTGTGGATACTGATGTTGAAACAGAAGCATCGGGTACAGAGAACGATACGGCAGGCATTGATTTAATCCTAAATGTAGAAGCTTTTGATGATGAAGATAGTTACGACGGCTCAGACGCAAATGTGACAGAAAAAGGGCCAGAAGGCTTACAAATCACCTTGAGTAATGTGCCTGATTCTAGCTCGATTACTCTACCTGATGGTGTGGCGGGTAGCGTGACTAACATGGGTGGTGGTATATGGGTTGTGACTGTTGAGTCTTCCGATATTGATAAGTTGATTTTCCACCCTGGTGATGCGAACAGTGCGAATTGGGACGGTAATATCAATGTTGATATCCGCGCTGTGGATAACGGTGTTGTAGCCGAAGATAGCATCGCGATAGATAAAACTATCCATATCGAGGTTGAAGCTGAAAATGATGCACCGGTTAATGTTCTCCCAAGTGATTTAACTGCTGATGAAGATGTGCCGCTATTAATTACCAGCTTGAAAGTGGTTGATGTTGACGTTAATGAAACGGTTGGTAGTAAAATGACCGTCACCCTGAATGTTGGCAATGGAACAATAAATGTGCCAGATAGCTTTGACTGGGCTGCGTTAGGATTGACCGTGACAGGTGAAGGGTCGAAGGAATTAATCATTACGGGCAGCCTTGATGACATCAATGCGCTACTCGCGAGTGGTGTGGAATATACGGGTGATACTAACTTCAATGGTGACGATACCCTAGTCATGACAACAAACGATCAGGCGAATTCAGGAACGGGGCCAGCAGAAGGCTTAACGGATACCGACAGCATTACGATAACAGTTAATCCTGTGAATGATGCACCAGTAAATACGGTACCTGATTCTGTGACAGCAGTAGAAGACTATAACGGTACCGTGATTACAGGAATGCAGATAAGTGATGTTGATGTTGATGTTGGTGAGACGGGCTCAACGAATGCTATGTCTGTCACACTCAGTGTGGTTAACGGTATTTTGAGTGTTGTTATTCCTGATGGAAGCAGTGTTACTGTGACAGGTCAGGGAACTGACTCTGTGATAATTACAGGCTCAATGGATGACATTAATGCACTATTGAACAACGGTGTCACCTATGAAGGTGACGATAATTACAGCGGTGTTGATGAGCTGACCATGACGACCTATGATGGTGGTAATGTCGGCTCAGGTAATGAGCATACGGCAACCAGTAAAGTACCTGTAACGGTAACACCGAAAGCCGATGCACCAACCTTATCACTGGATAATAGCTTTATTCAGACCGCAGCAATTCGTGGTTCGTTAGGCACAATGATTCCGTTACTTGGTTTGATAGCAGCGTTAACCGATACCGATGGTTCTGAAACCCTGAGTATTATGGTTAAAAATCTTGCTGGAGGACAGTTGGTCAATAGCAATGGTGATGTCATTGCTGGAAATCAGAATGACGGTTCATGGATTATCACTAAAGAAGATTTTTCTGATTTAAATGTTATTGGGTTACCTGAAGGTGAGAACAACTTAGAAGTTGTTGCGGTGTCAGAAGAAACCTATGGTAGCAAAGCGGAATCAACCCCTGTGGATATCAATATTGTGGTCGATAACCTCGCTAATACGGGTAATCAGATAGGAGGTTCATCTAACTCTGATGCAGCAAACTTGGTGATTGATAGTAGTGCTGAAGCAACACTATTGGGCGGTGCTGGCAATGACATCTTAATTGGTGGTACGGCATCTGATATTCTCATTGGTGGTGCGGGTGACGATATTCTTTGGGGCGGTATTCAAAATGGCTCTGGTGATGGCGTTAAAGATACCTTTGTATGGCAAACCGGAGACTTTGGAACGGCAGGTAATGCGGCTACAGATAACATCATGGACTTTGAAGTGGCCTTCGATACCATTGATTTAACAAATGCTTTCAGTTCATATGACGCTATGTCGCTGAGCGATTTGAGTAGTCTTATCAAGCTGACGGGAAATGGCGCAGATTCGACGCTTGAAATTTACGATGACCAAGGTGGTTTAGTTCAAAATATTGTGCTCAATGGTGTGGCTGAATCAGTGCTTTTAGGGAATGATCCTGCAGGCATGTCTAATGAAGACAAATTAGGTGCATTACTTAACAGTGGACAACTTGATGTTGCCGATAATTTTGGTAATGGAGACAGTAATAGTTTAAATGCAGGTGATAGCGGTGAGAGCCTATACGGTTTTGATGGGAGTGATACGTTAATTGGTGGTGATGGTGCAGATATTCTTTCTGGTGGTGAAGGTGATGATATCTTAACCGGTGGTAACGGTAGGGACTTGTTTACGTGGGAAGATAGTACCTCTGGCATTGATACGATTACTGATTTTACACTGGATGAAGACCAACTTGATTTATCGCAAATATTATCTGATGGTGATGATGATAAATTTACCATGGAGGATTTATTAGCCCACAAAGATTCTGGCGATTTGGCGGCAAGCTTTGATGCAGATGGAAACGTAAATCTTACCGTTAAAACAGAAGAAAATCAGGAACAAAATATTGTGCTTCATCACATCGATTCTGCCAGTTTTGGTGGTGTTAGCGAAGCTGATATTTTGAATCAATTATTCAGTCACGATGCTTTTAAGGTTGATCCTAACTCTTAATTCTCCATACATCATGAACAAGGCGAACCAATTTAAGGTTATAACAGCTCGGTTTAAGCTGTTTTAAATTGGTTCGACTTGAGATTGGGTATAATAATTGATTACCAACTATTGGAGGGAACTTCATTTTTTTCAGATTTTTTTATGTCTATAACAGTACTATATATCTAAAGTAATACTATATATCTAAAGTAATACTATATATGTACTTATAACACTATAAGTCAGTCACACTGATTTTACCTGCCAACTTAGTAATTGTTGCTTGTCCTATCCCACTTACACTAGCTAAATCTGTCGTCGTTATAAATTCACCGTTGTTATCTCGCCACTGTATTATCTTTGCGGCTTTATAAGCGCCAATACCGGGCAGCGCGGTAAGCTCGGATTCACTGGCGGTATTAATATTGACCGGCATTAATAGCGTATTTGCCGAACTGGCAGAATGACTGAGATCAAATGCGGTTGTTTCGGTTGACTTATTTACTGCTAAGTTTATGGATGCAGGTTCCGGCATTGTAATTTGCTCTGCGTTGGCATGAGAAAATATCAGTAGAGGTGCGGTAACAGCAATGTACAATGCGATACGATTCATTTTTTTTAACATTTATATTCCTTTATAGTGATAACAATTAATGTTTCTTTCAGAATTTAAATGTAGTAATAATCTGTCTTTTTGTTATCAACAAACCCCTTGTTGTGCGAGTTATCACATCTTTGATTAAGGAACTATATGCATGTTCAAATTGGTAGTATGAGGAAAGTATTAAGTATTCAGAGGGCGTTAATAAGGTGCTATTCACGGGGGGGGGATTAGAACAAGCACTGCATTTAATGAATTCGTCATTGTTCAATAAAGTGCAGTACTCAGATAGGCAATAGTCAGTTATCGCTTAGTGCTATTTATTATCACTTTTTTCTTTTGGCATGTAGCGGTAAAGGTAGGCCACAGTTAATATCGTGAAGGCTAACATGATACCCAATACGCCAAAGACTTTGAAATCAACCCATAGCTCTTCTGACATGTTGAAAGCAATATAATGGTTCAGACCTGCAAGCGCGAGGAAAAATATCGCCCATGCAGCGTTTACACGCGCCCAAACAAACTCAGGTAACACCATTTCTTTACCAAGCATTTTTTTAAGTAGGTTTTGCTTAAAGGCATACTGACTAACCAATAAGACAATTGAAAATAAGCAGTAAATAACCGTTACTTTCCATTTGATGAAGCTGGAGTCCTGCGTGAACAAGGTTATACCACCAAACACAGTCACCATCGCAAACGTGATTAATTGCATTTTTTCAACTTTACGATATTTAAACCAAGTAAAGAGCAGGGTACATGCTGTTACTACGATTAGCGCTGCGGTTGCGGCATAAATGTCGTACATTTTATACATGATGAAAAAGACGATCAGGGGAATAAATTCATTAAATTGTTTCATAAAGTTTTTGGCTCACGGCTAACGATTAAACTTAGTTTATCATGAAAATCGCAGATATAAAAAAACAGCCTCATAGTGAGGCTGTTTTTACATTTCTTTAAATCAATTTTAATTGGCTACTGACTATATTTTTCTAAGTCTGACTAACTCTGTATTAAACAGTCGCAGCTACTGGTTTTTGATTGTTAGTTTCTTCTGTAACAACTTGGCCTTCTGCACCGTGCATCCAGTAAATTAGTTTACGCGCTGATGCAAATAGGATTAGTGATGAAATCACAGCGGCAATCGCAATACCACCAAAGATCGCCATTGGACCTGCTTCACCAATTTGCGAACCAATCATGCCGGCAACTTTATTGGCAATCGCGTTAAAGCCAAACCAAGCGCCCATCATCAGTGATGCTAAACGTAGCGGCGCTAATTTAGTGATCATAGACAGACCAATTGGAGAAAGACATAACTCACCCATGGTATGGAAGAAATAAGCACCAACTAACCAATACATGCTGGTCTTAACGGTTAAATCGCCACCTTGCTCTAATGTTGCAAAGATCATGAACACAAAACCAATGGCTAGCATCAAGAGTGCCATTGCAAATTTCACCGGAGATGTAGGTTCTTTAGGACCCATCTTAACCCAAATCATACTGACGATTGGCGCACAGGTAATAATGAAGAACGGGTTTAATGATTGGAACCAAGCTACAGGTACTTCAAAGCCACCAATCATACGGTCAGTATAATCATTTGCATAAAGGTTCATCAGACCACCGGCTTGCTCAAAGCCTGCCCAGAAGATGATAACAAATAGACCTAAGATTAAGATCACTTTAAGGCGGTCAACTTCAATAGCCGTTAACGTCTGTTTTTTACCATTGTTTGCAGCACGTTCTTTTTTAGCGGCTGCTTCTATACCAATGTTACCAAGGTATTTATTAGCAAATAGTTTTTGTAACACAACACTGAGTACCATGGCGATACCAGACATTAAGAACCCGTACTTGTAATCGCCCGTGTAGACAACAACAGCACCAACCATAATACCGGATAAGAATGCGCCTAAGTTAATACCCATATAGAAGATAGTAAATGCGCCATCACGACGGTTATCACCTTCTTCATATAAGTCACCAACCATGGTTGAGATGTTTGGTTTAAACATACCGTTACCAGCGATGATGAATGCAAGACCTAAGTAAAGGCCTGCAGTAGGGCTGAGTGATAATGCTTCGACTGGTACGAACAAAAGGAATTGACCCACTGCCATTAACACACCACCAATGATCACACTTCTACGCTGACCGAGGAAGTTATCTGCTAACCAACCACCGATAAGGGGGGTGATGTAAACTAAACCTGTGTAGGTACCATAAAGAGAAAGGGCATCTGCTTGAGTCCAACCTAAACCAGCCATACCACCTTGGTAGTTAGGGTCGGTTAATAATGCTGCCGCTTGTTGGTCTTGAGTAACTGAGACTAGAAAAAGAACAAGAATTGCACGCATGCCGTAATAGCTAAAGCGTTCCATCATTTCTGTACTGAACAAAAGGAATAAACCTTTTGGGTGACCCATAAATGTATCTGAATTATTAGGATTCATAATATCGCCTGTGTTGTATTTTTGTATTTGTTTTTTATATTTATAATTTTATGCTGACAAATTATCTTTTATCAGTCCATTCATTCTTTTATATCCCTTTTGGTAGAGAGTCACAAGCGTAAATCTTAATTGTACGAGCTGAATCACCTAAATTGGAGTTATTGTTCTACATACGTGCTGCTTATGTGTTTTTAATGTTAACTTAAGGTTGTGCTTGTGGTTGTTTATGGTTGATATATATGCACTTTATGAAAAATTGAATTTAGACTTTAATTTCCACCATTATTACGTAAACTTACAAAGGTGATAATGATTAGGATAATCAAGTCGAAATGACGGACATTAAAAAAGACTGGTACTTGTTGTACTGTAAAGGGAAAGAGGAGCTTAGAGCTCTTACAAATCTTAAAAATCAAGGGATTGACAGCTTTTTTCCAACTATGAAAGTTGAGAGAAAAGTGCGCAACAAGCTAACATCTAAAGAGGTTGTCATTTTCCCTAATTACTTGTTTGTTGAAATCGACAAAGAAACGGCAAATTTTAATAGCATACGCTCTACGCGTGGTGTCATTGATTTTGTTAAGTGTGGCGCTAATTACACTAAAGTGCCTGTTGCATTGGTTGCTGAGTTGAAAGTTAAACAATTATGCCGAGATAAATCAGCGGATGAAGTGACGGAATATAATGCAGGCGAACAAGTGATCATTCAAGAAGGGCCTTTCAAAGGCATTGAGGCAATTTATCAGTGCAAGGATGGCTTAGAGCGTGCAGTGTTACTGATTAATCTGATTCATAATGTGACTACCATGAGTGTCGCTAACGCAGAAATAAAAAGCAAATTAGCGCGTTAACATCAAACGTTGACTAAATAAGCCTTACTTTCAGATAAGGCTGTTTTCAGTTACAAATCTTCTTTTTGCTTATATATATTAGCTGCATAGTTTTTATTACCAGCAGTGTGTTGGTGACCGGGTTAAGTTATTATCTAAACTCAATTCTCGACACTCACTATCATCACGTTGATTATCTATCGCTGTAGCGGACACTGTATACTGATTATTTTCCGCCAGGTGAATACTGTATTGGTATTTACTACTGCTGAGATCAACCGCCAAATCCTGCAACTCAGCGTATTGTTGCTGCCGACTAAAATGATCTGTTTGTAATAAGCTGATGGCTGTTAACTTCATTTTAGCTTGATGGCGATGTGTGGTTAATATGTTGTGCTGATAACTTGGCAGTGCTATTCCAACCAAAATACTCATGATAGCGAGTGTGATGAGCAATTCAATCAATGTAAACCCTGATAAAATTAATAACCTTTGCATTATATTCCCCTTAACGACTCAGATGACTAGAGCCTAGGTAATAAACTCACGGTTGGTGATGTTTTAGGCAGTGTTGTGAGCGTGATTCTGTTCAGGGTAAGCTTAATGGCACTGAACAAGGCTAACTGGTCCGCATTAGTATTTAATTGTTGTGTCTAGCGGCATTTTGTTAGATCATTGCTCACTATTTTATTAAAAATTTACTGTTTGAGGTAAGGAATGAGTCAGGCCGAAGTACGTCCAACGAACTTTATTCGTCAGATTATTGATGAAGATTTAAATTCCGGCAAACACACTAATGTGCATACGCGTTTTCCGCCAGAGCCGAACGGCTTTTTGCACATTGGTCATGCCAAATCTATTTGTTTGAATTTTGGTATTGCTGACGATTACCAGGGACAGTGTAATCTACGTTTTGATGATACTAATCCAGAAAAAGAAGACATTGACTACGTTCATGCGATCCAAGAAGACGTGAAGTGGTTAGGTTTTAATTGGGATGGTGAAGTTCGTTATTCATCAAACTATTTTGACAAGTTATTCGAGTACGCAGTTGAATTGATTCAAGCGGGCAAAGCCTATGTTTGTTTCTTAAATGCAGAAGAAACACGTGAATATCGCGGAACGCTGAATAAGCCGGGTAAAAATAGCCCATACCGTGAAACAAGCATCGAAGAAAACCTCGCGCTATTTAATAAAATGCGTGATGGTGGTTTTGCTGATGGCGAATGTAGCTTACGTGCTAAAATCGACATGACGTCATCGTTCATGTGTATGCGCGATCCAGTTATTTACCGTATTAAGCGTGCTCATCACCACCAAACTGGCGACAAATGGTGCATTTACCCAATGTACGATTTTACCCATTGTATTTCTGATGCGATAGAAGGTATTTCACACTCTATCTGTACATTAGAATTCCAAGACAACCGTCGTGTTTACGATTGGGTATTAGATAATATCTCAATTGATTGCCGTCCGCGTCAATATGAATTCTCACGTTTGAACATTGAATATACCATGATGTCTAAGCGTAAGCTGAATGCATTAGTGACAGAAAACCATGTAAGTGGTTGGGATGATCCGCGTATGCCAACGATTGCTGGTTTACGTCGTCGTGGTTATACAGCTGCGTCAATCCGTGAATTTTGTAAGCGTATCGGTGTAACAAAACAGATCAATACAATCGAAATGGGTATGCTAGAAGCATGTATCCGTGAAGATTTAGAAAATTCAGCACCACGTGCAATGGCGGTTCTTGATCCGGTTAAATTAGTAATCACTAATTACCCTGAAGATCAAACAGAACAACTAATTGCACCTGCTCACCCTAAATTAGAGATGGGCAACCGTACTCTGCCATTTGGTCGAGAGTTATTTATTGATCGTGCGGATTTCCGTGAAGAAGCGAACAAGAAATACAAACGTTTAGTATTAGGTAAAGAAGTGCGTTTACGTAATGCCTATATTGTTAGAGCCGACGACGTTGTAAAAGATGACGAAGGTAATATCACTGAAATTCACTGTACTTACGACGATGAAACATTGGGTAAAAACCCAAGTGATGGCCGTAAAGCGAAAGGTGTGATTCATTGGGTATCTGCTACTGGTTCTGTTGATGCGGAAGTACGTGTTTATGACCGTCTATTTAAAATAGAAGATCCGGCAAGTGTGGAAACATTAGAAGAAGCACTGAATGAAGAATCATTAGTTGTGATTAAAGCAGCTAAAGTTGAACCTGGTCTAGTTACAGCGCAAGCTGAAAGCGCATATCAGTTTGAACGTGAAGGTTACTTCTGTGCAGATAAAGATTCAACAGCGGATAAACTTGTGTTTAACCGTACTGTCTCTTTACGCGGTTAAGTCTGCTTTCATCATGTGGCGACATTACGTCACTTGATGTTATCTTGAGCCAAAAATGACGTATAAAAAAAGGAGCCAATAGGCTCCTTTTTATTTATCTGTTATTAAGTTAGTGTGATTATTTATGTTCACACTTGCCACTAAGTGAACGGCCATACAGGTATAAACTGTGGGCTTGTAATGACATATTGTTGTCAGCTGCCATTATACGTTGACGTTCTTCGATTAAATCATCATGAAATTCAATCACGTGGCCACAATCCAGACATACAAGGTGATCATGATGGTCTTGTGTAGCCAATTCAAAAACAGATTTACCGCCTTCAAAGTAGTGACGAGTTACAATACCAGCATCATCAAATTGGTTAAGTACTCGATATACTGTCGCTAGACCAATTTCTTCGCCTTTGCTAAGTAATTGTTTGTATAGATCTTCGGCACTAGTATGCTGACTGCTAGGGAGTTGTAATAATTCTAAAATTTTAATTCTTGGCAGCGTTATTTTCAACCCTGCTTTTTTTAATGCGCTTTTTCTATCAGTCATAACGTACTCATTTTAAAATAGAGAAAATTATTTTTTCTTTATATTCTTAACCATTATATGACGAGACGCAAAAACAATAAACCTCATATTTGTTAAAGCGGGATTTAAATGCATAAATTTGAGCGTTTAATTCGGCAGTGCTGGGCAGTTATTGATATTGAAGTAGGGTTAAGCTATTTTTTACTAAAAAAGGGAGAGGGTGTTAATTGGGGACAAGTTGATAAGCTGTTAGCGGAAAATAAAGTAAAAGATAAAACCAGTTATGAAACGTCGTTTTATCTCTTACTTTGTAAACTACAAGATTAGTCTTCTAGTTCAGCTAGGCACATTTCGCTATGGATCTGTTTTACCCAAGCTTCCACACGCTCTGCAGTTAATTCTGGTTGACGGTCTTCGTCGATACCTAGACCAACAAAGTGGCTGTCATCAGTTAGTGCTTTCGATGCTTCGAAATCATAACTTTCAGTTGGCCATTCACCGATTAATGTACCACCTTTTGCTTCAACAACGTCACGTAGTGTGCCCATTGCATCAAGGAAGTACTCAGCGTAATCTTCTTGGTCACCGCAACCAAAGATTGCAACAAGCTTGTCAGAAAAATCAATTTCTTCTAGTGATGGCATGAAATCATCCCAATCACATTGAGATTCGCCATAATACCAAGTTGGAATACCTAAAATTAATAGGCTGAATTCGTTAATATCTGCAGTTGTTGATTTTGCAATGTCTTTAACATCAACAAGCTGTTTACCCAGTTGTTTCTGGATCATTTTAGCAACTACTTCAGTGTTACCAGTGTCACTACCAAAAAATAAGCCTACGCTAGCCATTCTTAAATTATCCTAATAGTTTTAATTTAAACTTATCTTGCTACATGAGTGTGCAATAAATGTTGTATATATTCACTGCGTGTCATCTTAGCACTTTTTGCTTTGATATTTAACATATCAAATAAGTCTTGTTCGACTTTTAATTCAATACGTTTTAATCCATTAGCCTTATCGCGGCTCAATTGATTACGTTTATTGTGTTTCAACTGCTCTTTGCGTGAGAGTGGGTTAGTTTTGGGTCTACCAGCACGCTTCTCTTCAGCAAAAAGGTCAATCGTGGTTCTATCGAAATTTTCCTTTGCCACGTTATTTTCGCCATTGCAGTTAATTGCACTTTATTGCAGTTAATAATATTAGTAATTAAATCTGGGTTTCCCAGACAGTGATCAATATTTCTTTAAACACAAAACCAGCCATACCAAAGCAGAGTACAAACCAAACGGCTATACGCCCAAATTTAGGCACATTACCTTTTTTAAGTACGTCTTGAATTGCCATGCCGATTAAGAAAAACAATGCGACAAAGAATAGCTTAATGCCAACCGCTTCAATTAAGTCGATGTATTCATACAACATATCAATTTTCACCTAAAGTACGAATGGGCAAATATATCACAATGTGGCTAATGACTAAATAAAAAGTCGACTATTATTTTATTAAATATCATCGGTTTTTCGGCATGTAGCCAGTGCCCTGTACCTTGAACTAATTTTGCTTTTGCATGGGGGAAATATTTCGCAATCGCTGATTTATGCGCGTTGGTTATATAGTCAGAGTTCATACCTTTAATAAATAACACTGGTTTATCATACTGTTTATTTACTTCTGGCCAGTCAGAGATCACATCGTATTGTGAAATTATGGTGTCTAAAGCATAGTAGAAATCAAAGTTACCTTGGTCATTTTTATATAACCCTTTGAGTAAAAATTGCTGCACACCCGCTTCTTCAACGTGCTCTGCTAGTTTTGCTTGTGCTTCACTGCGGCTATTAATGGCTGCTAGCGGTATATTTTTTAGGCCGGCAAAGACATTATCATGTCGAGGAGGGTAATTAACCGGGGCAATATCGGCTACCGCTAAACTAGTTACTCGGGTTGGGAAGTTTAGTGCGGTGCGCATCGCAATTTTACCGCCCATCGAATGACCGACGATGTGCGCTTGTTCAATTGCTAAATGATCCAGTAACTGAATAATATCATTTGCCATATCATCATAATGCATACTATCATGGCGCATAGATAAACCATGGTTTCTGACATCAACCGCGATGACTTGATAGTCCGTTTTTAGTTGTTTAATGAGCATGCCTAAGTTAGTGGCACTACCAAATAAACCATGGATAACGATAACAGGAACACCCTGACCGTATATTTTGTGATTAAGTAACATATATCTCTCCGTTATTGTGGCTGATTCTACCGCAATAATTAGGTCAATGTCGTGTATGAATTGTCGACAAATGCATCACAGAGGTAATATTTTACTTATAAGCATAGAGAGAAATCTATTCACAAGGTATAATTAAACCAAATTTATAAGCAAGGATTCACTAGTTAAATATGAAAACGATTGAGCTTGAAGACGACCTATATCGTTATATTGCTAGTCAAACGAAAGATATTGGCGAAAGTGCATCAGATATTTTACGTCGCTTACTTGATGTATCAACAGATGTACCTGCAGATTTAACGAATGTTGAAGAATCGCAGCAGCATGTAGTGGACATCAACAGTGAGACTAAGCAAACGGTAACTAAAACACCGGTAGTAGTAGAACCTACACCTGTATCTGCACCTATTGTGGTAGATACAGAAGTAGAGGTTGTTAGCCATTCTACATTGCCAGCCAGTATCGCTAAGCTTATTAAAAATAAGAAATTTAAAGAAACAACGGTTTCGGTTACTAAGTTTATTCAGATCTTATCTGTGCTTTATGCTGAAAACCCGAAAGAGTTTGATAGTGCGACTGATATTAAAGGTCGTAAACGAATTTACTTTGCAAAATCTGAAAGTGAATTGTTAAGCGCGGGTAGCACCACTAAGCCGCGTCATATCGAAAACACACCATATTGGGTTATTACTAATACCAATACGGGGCGTAAACGTAATATAATTACGCAGCTAATGGCTGAAATGGGCTATACCCATGCGTTAATTGATGCTGTAAGTCAATCTATCTAATTACAGCCTACTGGCAAGGTATTTGAAATGTGCTTAAGCGTTATGCTGACATTATTTAAAGTACCTTGTCTGTTTCCTTCTGAATTCCGATTTCAATTATGATCGACCTCCTTGCATTACAGCGTGCTAGTATGCAAAAAAGTCGCACTACCCTTATCTTTTTATCCATCTTCCTTGTTGCGGTTAGCTTTATGTCACTCGCCTCCGGTAATTTTACTATTGGCTTGAATGATATGCTTAACGGGTTATCGCCTTTACAACAACAAGTGCTGTTTGAATTACGTTTACCACGCATTATTACCGCTATTTTAGTCGGCGCAGCGTTAGCTGTTGCTGGGTGTATCTTACAGGTATTGTTAGCTAATTCACTGGCTGAACCAGGGGTGATCGGCATTTCATCATTTGCCAGTTTGTTTGCGGTATTATCAATCGTGTTACTCGATTCGCTATTGCCACAATGGGCTGGGTTGCAGCAGTATATCTTGCCATTGTCGGCTTTTGTCGGTGCCAGCCTAGTTACCGGGCTGTTGTATCAAGTGACCAAGAATAACTTACCGACGACCAAGATATTGTTATTGGGCGTCGCGATTGGAATTTTCTCCGGCGCTATCATGACTTGGCTGTTATATTTTTCAGATGACAGTAGTATGCGTCAAATGCTGTATTGGATGATGGGTAATTTAGCCTATGGTGCCGACCTTATTTACATTGCTGTGATACCGCTCAGCTTGAGTTTTTTGTGGATCATGCGTCGAATCGATGCACTTAATCTTTTACAGTTTGGTGAGCAAGGCGCTTTTCAGTCCGGCATTGATGTACCTAAATTACGTATTCAGCTTATTTTATGTGTCGCCGTGCTTACGGGGATATCAGTATCAATGGCGGGGGTGATTAGCTTCATCGGTTTAGTTATTCCGCATATTCTGCGCATATTAGTGACCAGTCAATTACGCTTTTTAGTGCCTGCTTCGGCATTACTTGGGGCGAGCTTTTTATTATTAGCAGACCTGATAGCCCGCAGTGCGTTTGTTACTGCTGAGTTACCTGTTGGCGCGATCACTGCAAGTCTCGGTGCGCCCTTTTTTATCTATTTGTTATTACGTAAGCAAGTGGCGTAGGGCGGTTCTAGTATGAGTAAACGAGACGACACCTTGTATCAGGCAAAAAAGACGCAAGCGGCTCCTGTGATACTGACACTCTCGGAGGTCAATTATCAGCAGCGCTTGCATGATATCAACATCGTGATTAAGCAAGCCGGTTGTTTGTTCTTACTGGGGCCAAACGGTAGTGGTAAAAGTACCTTATTAGCTATTCTTGCGGGTCATGCACAAGCGTGCAAAGGCGACTACTTACTGGCAGGGCGTAGCGTTACTGAATATCCAATCGCAGCGCTAGCACTGCAACGTGCCTGGTTACCACAAGCATCGCCGCCGCCTTTTGCTATCCCAGTATATCAATTCATTGCCTTAGGCTTACACCCTTTAGGTATTAACTTGGAAGATGAACAGGCCTGTCTGGTGATTAATCAGCTATTATCGCGTTTGGATATAGCGAAATTAGTCACGCGTAATTGCGACCAATTATCTGGTGGTGAATGGCAGCGGGTATTGATTGCCCGGACCTTGGTACAAGTATCTCCAATGTTAAATAAACAATCGGTGCTGTGCTTGTTAGATGAACCATTAACAGGTCTGGATTTAAAGCACCAAATTGAAGTGTTACAAATACTCAAAGAATTTTCACAGCAAGGCATTACCATCATTGCGTCTATTCATGACCTGAATTTAGCCCTTAATCATGCCTCAGAAGTGTTATTGTTAAAGGGCGGACGAGTGGTCGGTCAGGGTGATGCTAATCAAGTGTTAACGGTTGATACCATTAAACAAGTCTATGATGTTGATACCGAATTGTTGACCGTTAACGGACGCCAATTTATTGTCTCTGCGGCTCTGCCTACGTCAGTTTAGTTAGGCTATTCGTATCTCTTTAAGCGCTAACTCTTCAGTATCATATTTCAATCTAAGTATTTCAATTTAAGCAATAAAACGAGGATTCCTCTGTGCAACTACGCAATACCCCTGTCGATGAAATCGAGTTCTTGGGACATCAAGTTTACGTTAAACGCGATGATTTATTAGATGTAGCTTTTACGGGTAATAAAGCCAGAAAGTTCTATCACTTCTTACAGCAAGATTTATCCCAAGTCGACATACTTGTTGGTCATGGTTCTGCTCAAGCTAATTCCTTGTATTCTTTAGCCGTATTAGCGCAGTTAAAGCAATGCCAGTTGCATTATTATGTTGACCACCTGCCGCAGTATCTTATTGATAATCCTCAAGGGAACTACCGCGCTGCATTAGCGTATGGCGCGCAAGTTATTGTTGTTAATTCTGAATCGACAGTGATAGAACATATTGAACAGCAAGCATTACCGGCGCTAGCAGAGCAGGGGCAACACGCAGTATTCATTCCTGAAGGTGGCCGCTGTCAGTATGCTGAAACGGGATTGAAAATACTCGCTGATGAGATCATGGCCTGGGCGAAAGCAAAGTCGTACGCCGATATTCGAGTGGTATTACCCGCAGGAACTGGCACAACCGCGTTATTTTTACAGAAAAACTTACCCTTTGAAGTGCAAGCATGTGCGTGTGTGGGTGGGAATAGTTATTTAAAGCAACAATTCTTAGCTTTATGTGCAGATGAATCATTACATCCAACGATGCTAAGTACGGCTAAGAAATATCATTTTGGTAAATTGTATCTGCCGTTTTACCATATATGGGCGCAGTTAAAACAAACCACCAATATAGAATTTGATTTACTTTACGATCCGCTCGCTTGGTTATGCTTACAGCGTGAATTTATTATCGCTAATGAGAATACCGCTGCAGGACTTGAAAATAGCGATAATCGCCCCATTCTTTATATACACCAAGGTGGATTGCAGGGTAATGAAACCATGCTACCGCGTTATTTGCGCAAGTTGGCGTTTGTAAAATAGAGTCGCGTTGCTTAATGCCCACGTGGCGATGTTTACGAGCCTGATAAGTGAATGCTTATCAGCATGACCATGACCATTACCGTGACAAATAGTAATACTGACTTTTACTATTTCTACTTGGTATTTATTATTGTGCAGCGTACAATCCGCAGCTGCTTTATTATAAACATTATTTGAAACTGCAAACGGCGGTTTCTTGAGAGAAAATTATGACATTTAAAATCCATGACAAGCAAACTGCTGAAGCAGTTGAAAAATCACCAGAAGCGCGTTTCAACTATTTCATATTTCGTGCGGTTAAGTCTGAAGAAGTATGGACATTAGCGGATGAGAACGGTTTTGTTATTAGCGAAACTGAAGGCGAAAGAAGCATCCCAGTTTGGCCACATGCCGAGTTTGCAAGTGAGTGGATCCAAGGCGATTGGGCTGCGTGCCAACCGCTTAAAATTGAAATGGGTGCTTGGCGTAACAATTGGTTGCCAGGTCTTGCTGCTGATGGCGTGGTTATCTCTGTATTTCCAAAAGCCGGTCAAGATGTTGTGGTTGTTGATAGTGAAGAGCTTATCGCTTCATTTAAAGATGAATACGACGCTCAAAAATAGCATTAACTAATGAGCTTAAATCAAACCGCGCTACCCATTTTAGTTACCATAAAGGACATTATTTAGATGAAATTATTCGTCAAAGATCTTACTGTTATTGATTCTTCAGTATTAGATTATTCACGCGGCATTATTGGCCAAAGCTGGCTCGTGGATATCGTTCTGCATGGTGACTTAAATGAACAAAGCATGATCCTTGATTTTGGTATTGTGAAAAAGCTAATTAAGTCGACGGTCGATGAATTAGTCGATCATAAATTGATCGTACCTGCACATGCTAAATTTTGTGATGTGATGAGCGATGGTGCATTTACTTATGTAGATGTATGGCGTGAGCACAGTGAATCAATTCATCTAGCTTGTCCTGATCAAGCGTTTGCACTGATCCCGACAGAACAAATTACCCTTGCTAGTTTAGAAACATATTTAACTGAGCAGTTAATGCTACGCTTGCCAAACAATGTTAAAAAGTTAGATGTGAAATTACGTGAAGAAAAAATTGACGGTGCAGAATATTGCTACAGCCATGGTTTACGTAAACATTTAGGTAATTGTCAGCGTATCGCCCATGGTCATCGCTCAACGATTGAAATTTTACGTAATGATGAGCGTGATAGCGCACTTGAACTAAGTTGGGCTGAGCGTTGGAAAGACATCTACCTTGCTGAGCATTGCGATATGGTATCGGCATCAGAGTTGTCACTATCTCGTGCAGGCATGGCGGCATTAACACCTGAGCATTTCTGTTTTAAATATCAGGCGCCACAAGGTGAGTTCCAGCTTGCGATTGGTAAATCAATTGTCGAGATTATGCCGACTGAAACAACCGTTGAAAATATTGCTCAGTATATTGCTGATACATTAGCAAAAGACTGCAGTGATGCTCTGACGGTATTCGCGTATGAAGGTGTTGGTAAAGGCGCGATTGCTTCTGCTTAATTGCACTTAGCGTCGACTTTATTCACCGTTAAATTTAAATAATAAGCCCGTTAGCCACTACACTCATATGTAGCGGCTGGCGGGCTTTTTTGTTGTGGTGAGCACTGAAACAGGCAAAGATAATGAGCGATCGTGGATAACAGGTGTATTTGTACTTGTTTTCACTTATTATTGAATGACTTATTATCAAACAATAATTATCAAAAGACTTAATTTTGTAATGGAGTTAAACAAATGGCAGAAGAAACGATTTTTCGCAAGATCATTAATAAAGAGATCCCAGCCGATATTCTTTACCAAGATGAGTTAGTGACTGCATTTCGTGATATTAGTCCAAAAGCATCAACACATGTATTAATTATCCCTAATAAACTGATCCCAACGACCAATGACGTATGCGAAGAAGATGAGTTAGCATTAGGGCGTTTATTCACTGTGGCGCGTAAAATTGCCGAGCAAGAAGGTATCGCTGAAAATGGCTACCGCCTTATCGTTAACTGCAATAAGCACGGTAGACAAGAGGTGTATCATTTACACATGCATCTTGTTGGTGGCGAGCAGCTTGGCGCGATGGTTACTCTTAAATAATACAGCTAAAAACAACATAGCATGAGTACAGCGCACGCTATACAGTATAAAGATGACCGCTTAACTTATTGCTATCTTGTCGGTCATCTTATGAGGCTATTACTAACTACACTAACAACAGCAACTAAAAATACAACTACAACAACAGTATCTTGGGGAGTATAAATGAAATGGATTCTCATACTATCGTATCTGCTTAGTGCATTATTCGTTACCGCTTGTACGGTACCATTACAACCCCAGCCACAACCACAACCACAACAAGTACTGACAATGCCACTTCAGACGATTGAAGAACACCCGCTAACCACCCAAGTACGAGAATTAAATTGGCAGTTGTTACAGCAACCTTTCTTTGTGCAAGGTGCTTTTGAGCATGGTCAGCGCCTTTATATTAGCTATCCGAGCAGTGTGATTACGCTGCCGATTACTCATCAAGAATTACAACGTGCAAGTGCAGAAACACTGACCCAATCTCGTTGGTTTGATATGCTGATTTTATCCGTAGCAGAACCAGATAAGAACGCTGTAATGGCAGGTAATAGTTATTCATTGGTGATTAGCATTATTAACGTCGAGAATACGCCGAATAGCCATATGCTAACGATTGAGCTGGTCAATAATCGTTTCAATACGGTTGAAGCATACGTGAGTCGTGTGATCTTGTTATGAGTCTGACGCCAGAACAGCTAACCAACGCTGATATCGCTCCTGATTTTGTGGTGCAATTTAGTCCTGAATTATTCTCTTTAACGCCAGTTTTAGGTGGCTTGAGTAATTATAATTATCGACTCGAATTTCAGCGTGATAATGTCGAACATTGCTATTTCGTGCGCCAATTATCATCTACCTATAATGACATGGATAACAATGTTGAGCATGAATACGCAGCGCAAATTAAAGCGGCAAGTATCGGTTTAGCCCCCAATATCATTGTGCAGCATGAGCAGGGCATGATCTGTGATTGGATTGCAGGTCAACATTGGAATGAAACTGAGCAAGGCCGAGATGAAAACATAGCAAAAATAGCGCAATTAGTCGCAACGCTTCATCAACAGCCTCTGCCTAATCATCATCTTGATATGGTTCAGCGCCTGCAACATTATTATCAGACACTCCATGGCGAATTTAAAACCGCGCAATTAGAACTGCAGTTGAAACTTGTGATTAACTTGATCCAACAGCATTTACCTACAAATAGATTAGTTTTTTGTCATCATGATATGAATCCGTTGAATTTTATCGAAAATGTGCAGACTAAGTTATATTTATTGGACTGGGAATTTGCAGCGGCAGGGCATGGTGATTTTGATATTGCCACTTTGTTTCAGACCTTTGCGTGGGAAACTGAGCAGCGAGCGCTGTTTTTAAAGTATTACAATCAGTATTACGGCACTGCACAACTCCCGGCGCAAGTCCCATCACAAGTTACGGCTAGGCAGATAGATATGATGGCCGTGGTTGTGGAGATGATGACCCTGCTGTGGTGCATTGTGATGTATCAACAAGCTAAAGACGTAACCTATTTAACGCTATGGCAGCAATCTGAACGTGCCATCGCAGATAAAATTAACCAATTAACCAATTAACCAATTAACGAATTAGGCTAATCGGTTATTAATAAATTAATTAACAAAGTTAAAATTAGCTGAGGAATTAAAGTGGGACCAGTAATAGTAGATGTTAACGGTTATGAATTAACTGCTGAAGATAAAGAGATTTTAGCGCACCCATTAACCGGTGGTTTGATCTTGTTTAGTCGTAACTATGGTGATCATGCTCAGTTAACAGCATTAATTAAATCAATTCGTAAAGCAGCCAATACCCCTATCGTGATCTCGGTTGATCATGAAGGCGGTCGGGTACAGCGTTTTCGCGAACAGTTTACCCGGATCCCGGCAATGGGTAAAATCGCCGAACTCTATGCCGATGATCGTGATAGCGCAAAACAGTTCACCCAGCAATGCGGCTGGATGTTAGCTGCCGAACTACTCGCGTTTGATATTGATTTAAGCTTTGCGCCGGTACTGGATTTAGAGCGTGGTAGTCAAGTAATTGGTGACCGTTCGTTCCATGCAGATCCGAGTTGGGTAACCGATCTTTCAAGCCAACTTTGTATTGGTATGCATAACGCTGGCATGAAAACCACGGGTAAGCACTTCCCTGGTCATGGCAGTGTGTTGGCCGATTCACATATCGCTCTACCGATAGATGAACGTAGCTTAGCGGAAATTAGCGCAACGGATTTGTTACCATTTAAAGCCCTTATTGCGGACTCGCAACTTGATGCGATTATGCCTGCACATGTTATTTATCAGCAAGTAGATAGTAAAGCGGCTGGTTTTTCTCAATATTGGTTACAAACGGTATTAAGACAAGAGTTAGGTTTTAAAGGCGCGATCTTCTCTGATGATTTATCGATGCATGGCGCCAGTGTCGCAGGTAATTATTTAGAGCGTGCCGAGCAGGCGATGTGGGCTGGCTGTAATTTATTACTGGCGTGTAATGATCGCACCGGTGTCGCCGCATTATTAGATGGTTTGGATAATAATTTAACCAGCGATGATTTCAATCTTAAACATAGCAGTAACTTTGCATTAGACGAGCTTAAAATGAGCCCGTTATGGCAAGATACAGCGCAGTCGCTAGCCAAATTTAACCAGCAGTTTAGTTAATAAATTAGTGCGTTGACTTAAGTCAATAGAGTGGACGATTGCAATTACACGGTTGTTTTAGCAGCAAAAGGTGCAGCAATTGCAGATGATTTGATCACACGCAATTTTTAGGCGGTGACAATCACTGATAGCAATGGGATACTTGTTAATCAAGGCTTTGCTATAATGAAGTTAGGTAGCACAACGAGTCTCGTCGGGCTTCTGTTAAGGCAAGGCGATGTTTTGGGGATGGAAAAAATAATTCATCCTTAGGCTCAAAATTAATAAAACGGTCATAATCTTATCCGATTATAGGGAAAGCAGACCAGATGACGTTAAAAAATAAGTAAGAATAACGTAATAATTTTATATTAGGGAATATCATGAAAAGAGCGGTTATAACAGGTATCGGTATTGTATCAAGTATCGGTAACAATAAAGCAGAAGTATGTGAGTCACTAAAAGCAGGCACTAGTGGTATCGAGTTTGCACCACAATTCGCTGAACAGAACTTACGTAGCCACGTCTGCGGTACTGTTAATCTTGATCCTAAAGAAATCATTGATCGTAAAGCAATGCGTTTCATGGGTGATGCAGCCGCTTTTAGTTATATTGCTATGCAAGAAGCGATTGATGATTCAGGTTTAACAGAAGATCAAGTATCTAACGTACGTACTGGCCTTATCGCAGGTTCAGGTGGTGCATCATCAAAGAACGTTGTTGATTCTGTTGATATCGCTCGTAATAAAAGCGTGAAGCGTGTGGGTCCTTATATGGTGACTCGTACTATGTCGAGCACCATTTCTGCTTGTCTTGCTACACCGTTTAAAATTAAAGGCCCAAGCTATTCAATTACCTCTGCATGCGCAACAAGCGCACATTGTATTGGTCATGCTGTAGAACAAATCCAACTTGGCAAGCAAGATGTAGTATTTGCTGGTGGCGGTGAAGAAATCGATTGGACTTTAGCATTGGAATTCGATGCTATGGGCGCTCTATCTACTAAATATAATGATACGCCACAACAAGCATCACGTACATATGATGCTAACCGTGATGGGTTCGTTATCTCTGGTGGTGGCGGTATGGTTGTGGTTGAAGAACTTGAGCATGCACTTGCTCGTGGCGCAACTATCTATGCTGAAATCACTGGTTACGGTGCAACATCAGATGGCTACGACATGGTAGCACCATCAGGTGAAGGCGCTGTACGTTGTATGAAACAAGCGCTAGAAACGGTTGACGGTGAGATTGATTACCTGAATACCCATGGCACATCGACGCCTGTAGGTGACACCAAAGAACTTGAAGCGATTCAAGTGGTATTTGGTCACAAATCGCCAAAAATCAGTGCGACTAAAGCATTGACTGGTCATGCGCTAGGCGCGGCTGGTGTACATGAAGCTATCTACTCATTAATTATGATGGAAAATAACTTCATTGCAGCAAGTGCAAACATTCAAGACCTTGACGAAAAAGCGGCAGGTCTAGACATTGTTTCTGGTCAAGCGATTGATGCTGAACTAACAAACGTAATGTCGAACAGCTTTGGTTTCGGCGGTACGAATGCAACGCTAGTATTTAGTAAATTCACTAAATAATAGCCTGATTCGTTAAGGCGGACATTAAAAGCCTGCTGATCGCGACGAAGACAATGTAAGCCCATTTATCAGATTATTGATAAATGGGCTTTTTTTTAATCTGCACAACGCGCAAAATGGTTCTTTGCTGTTACAAAGCAGAAATAACTTTAGCCGTATTATTAAGGGAAACTTAAATGAAGATCGTAGTTGATGAAAATATGCCTTATGCCATTGAATTGTTTTCTCAGTTTGGTGAAGTCGTGCCTTTATCTGGCCGTACGATCTGCGCTGAAGATCTACAAGATGTAGATGCGTTGATGGTGCGCTCTGTGACTCAAGTTAATGCCGCTTTACTTAGCCAAGCGAACAAACTTGCCTTTGTTGGTACTGCAACGATTGGTATCGATCATTTAGACCAAGCTCTCTTGCAACAACGTAATATTACCTACACCAATGCGCCAGGTTGTAATGCTGTCTCTGTAGGTGATTACGTGTGTAGCGCGTTACTCGTGTTAGCTGAGCAACAAAGCTTCACACTGGCTGATAAATCGATTGCAGTCATTGGCGTGGGCAATACGGGTGCGCAGACTGTCAGTCGACTTACGGCTTTAGGCGCAGAGGTGATGTTATGCGATCCTCCGCGGGTTGAAAAAGAAGACTTAACTGGTTTTGTCAGTTTAGAGCAAGCCTTGCAAGCCGATATCATCTGTTTACATGTGCCATTAGTCAAAACCGGTAGTCATCAAACCAAGCATTTATTAACGGCAGAATTACTGGCTGGTATTGCGCAAGATGCCATTCTTGTCAACAGTGGCCGTGGTGATGTGATTGATAATCAAGCTTTATTAGAATTGAAGCAAGCAGGGCATGGCATGACGCTGGTATTGGATGTCTGGGAAAATGAACCAACGCCATTGCTGGATCTTATCCTTTACGCGGCAATCGCGACACCACATATTGCTGGTTATAGCTTAGAAGGTAAAGCCCGCGGCACGGAAATGATCTATCAGGCCTATGCCCAATTATTAGGCCAGCAAGCGGACCGCAGTATTAGTGATATCTTGCCTGTTCCTGCTGTGAGTCGCATTGACGTTAACCAAAATGCAGATCAAACATTCGCTAAAAGTTTGGTCCATTTGGTATACGATGTTCGCCGAGATGATGCTATTTTTAGAAAAAGCATAATGAAAGCGGGTAGTTTTGATGAAATGCGTAAAAATTACTTAGAAAGAAGAGAATTTTCTTCTTTGAGGCTAGTAAATGAGTCACATTATGCGGTAGAGTCGTTGTATCAACTTGGGTTTGCCAAATAATTTTCTAGGAGTCGTTGATGAGTCAACTATATGATGTTGCAGTATTAGGAGCAACAGGTGCCGTAGGGCAAATGATGTTGGAAATTTTACAGGAACGTGAATTTCCAATTGGTAATATTTATCCATTAGCAAGTAGCCGTAGTGCTGGTGGTAAAATTACCTTTAATAATAAACAAGTTGAAGTATTAGATGTTGAAACATTCGATTGGACACAAGTTCAAATAGGTTTGTTCTCAGCGGGCGGTTCGGTATCAGAAAAATGGGCTCCAATCGCCGCTGATGCTGGTGTCGTGATTATTGATAACACGTCGCAATTCCGTTATGACGATGATATCCCTCTGGTCGTGCCAGAAGTAAACCCTGAAGCAATTGCGCAATATACTAACCGTAATATTATCGCCAATCCAAATTGCTCAACAATTCAAATGCTTGTTGCGTTAAAACCGATCCATGATGCAGTTGGTATTAAACGTATCAACGTTGCCACTTACCAAGCGGTATCAGGTTCAGGTAAAACGGCAATCGATGAACTTGCTGGTCAAACTGCAAGTCTATTGAATGGACGTGAAGTTGAAACCAAAGTTTATCCGAAGCAAATCGCATTTAACGTGATCCCACAAATTGATGTGTTCACTGATAATGGCTACACCAAAGAAGAAATGAAAATGGTGTGGGAAACGCAAAAAATCTTTGCTGACGAAAGTGTGATGGTTAACCCTACCGCGGTTCGTGTACCGGTATTCTATGGTCATTCAGAAGCGATCCATTTAGAAACGCGTACACCAATCAGTGCTGAAGAAGTACGTTCATTGATGCGCCATGCACCGGGTGTTAAACTGATTGAAAACGAAGAAGACTACCCAACACCGGTGTCTGATTCAGCGGGTCATGATGAAGTATTCGTTGGTCGTATTCGCGAAGATATCTCACATGCTAGTGGTATTAACATGTGGGTTGTCGGCGATAATATCCGTAAGGGTGCAGCAACAAACAGTGTGCAAATTGCAGAGCTATTGATTAAAGATTACCTGTAAGAGATATCTAGCCTTTAGATGATAAGTTATCATAGGCTTATAAAAACAGAGTGATTGCATATTTAGCACCCAATATTGGGTGCTTTTTTTTTATTTGTCCATTATTTTTCTGATACATATCATAGTTTCAGTGAGCAAAATTTTTTTATTGAAATTAACCATTAAAATAGTATATATCGAAGATACCTGAAAATTCATGTGTATATTGGGATTTTGGATATGGTATATTGAATTCAAGTGTATTGAAGTTGTTTCATAGTAAGGGTTGGCAATGATATCGGGTTTATCTAAGTTAAAATGGGTTGTTTTATTTCTACTACTGCCTATGGCTGGTGTTGCAGCTAATTCAAATGGATTTGTGCTTCAGTTAAAAGGTCCCGAAGTTCATACCCCTTCATCTCCTAGTCGCTATGGCCCTGTTGTCAAAGCCGATACATTGTGGTCTGTTGCAACCGCAACAAGACCGAATAACAGCTTAAGTTTATATAAAACGATGGCGGCAATTTTAGCCCTTAATCCACACGCATTTTTAGACGGCGACATCAATAAGATGATTGATGGTAGCTTACTTAAAATCCCCAGTGCAGCTGAAATACAAGCCACAGACGGTTCAAGGCTAAAGAGTTTACTCACTAATAAATCAAACTCGACCGCTAAACCGACTTCCGCAAATAAGCCTGTAACCTCAAAATCGAAAGCTATTGCTAAAAATAGACCTGAGCTGGATAAGTTTGCGTTATTGCAAGGAGAGTTAACAGAAAGCAATGAACACCTTCTATTATCAAGTGAAACTAATCGCCGCCTAAAATTACAGCTAGAAAGTATCCGCATGGAACTGGCTGAGCTTAAAGAACAAATGGCGATTGATAATCAGTTAAAAGCAGATTTAAAAACCTTAATTGAACAACAAAATACTAAAATCAGCGAACAGCAAGCAACGATTGAAGAGGCGAAAGAACAAGCGCTTTTAGAAGCTGAATCCCATAGTAATTGGTGGTTAATCGGTGGTGTATCGGGACTATTTTCACTGTTATCTATTGTTTGGTTCGGTTTATGGTTAAAAAATAGAAATGATCATAAAAATAACCTTGAAGATAGCGTGATGTTTGAGACTGATAGTAGTGTCGATGAACTTAGCGATTACCTTAGTACAGAAAGTTTTGCAGGAGTAACTGCTAGCCATGGCGCAGCACCTGAAGATGCTCAATCTCCGATGGCACAGCCTAATGAGATCAACGCGTTTGCAGCACCTAATTTAGACGAACCAAATTTCAACTTACAAATGGAAGCGGAACTCGCTGATGTTGTAAGTCATGCTCCAACAGCTGTTGTCAGCCAATCTGCGGCACCGATTATGCCTGAAGTGATTGAACAAGCACCTGTTATGCCAGATTTAAATTTGGATGATAATGACTTCAGTGATATTGATCTAACGCTTGATGATGAAAGTACCAGCTTTGAAAATGATAGCATAGCGCCTGATTTAAGTTGGCGTGAAGAGCTTGATGAACCAAACTTGATACCTGAACAACCAGCGCACAATGGCAATACATTGGATGAAGACTTAGCTGAAGTTGACTCGCTGTTAGAAAAATTTAAATTAGGTAATTCGCAAACGCCTGATTCTAACGCCTTGGATGATACTGACGTACCTGAGACGGCACCTGAATCACTGGCAGTGGTTGATGATGAATTTGTCAATATGGATGATATTGATAGTATTCTCGCTGAAGCTGATGCTGCGGAAAATAATCAATCTCAGCAGCCTGCGCAGGATGAATTTGTCAATATGGATGATATTGACAGTATTCTTGCTGAAGCTGAATTAGAAGCAATCGCTCAAGCTGATGACGTGCTAGATAACCAGCCTCAGGTTCCAGCGTCGAATGAAGCTGTTGATATGGACGATATAGACAACCTTTTAGCTGAAGCTGGGTTGGATGCTATTGCGCAATCTGAAGCTGACAATACAGCGCCTAATATAGGTAATCAACAAACAGTCGATATGGATGATATCGATAGTCTGTTGGCTGAAGCGGGTGTCGATAGCAATACGAATAATCTTGATGTCGATGTCGACGATATTGACAGTATTTTAGCCAGTGCAGGCTTTAATGAGCCCGAGGCGGCTGTAACAGCTGATAGCGATGAACTGCCGCAAGCGCATGGGCAAACTGTCGATGAAATGTTGGCTGAGCTTGATGGAACTGCTAATGCTAGTCCTGATGCCACAAAGCAATCAGGAAATGATGATGCACCATTAGATGATATTGAAGCGATGCTAGCAGAATATAGCCCTAATGCATTTAGCGAAGCACCAAGCCAGCAAGCTCCCATTGATGTTGAAGCGGCAAAAGCGGAAGAGTTTATTGATATCGACAAATTGTTGAATGACGCCTCTCAGCAGCCAGCATCGATTGAAGATGAACCTTATGATCAAGTGAAACTAGATGTCGGCCTTGATGAGTACAGTAATTCACTGTTTGATAGCGATACAGCGGCTATTGATGACGATAGTAACCGCCTAAGTGCACAATTAGACCTAGCGCGCGCTTACCTTGAAATTGAAGATACAGATGGTGCTAAATCTATCTTAGAGCCATTAGCAGGTGTCGGTGACGCTGCTACGCAAGCTGAAGTGAGCAAGCTTTTGAGTAGATTGTAATTATTTTATAACGCCGAGTAATGTAAAGTTGAACTGAGATTATTGAACCTTAGCTACTTTCAAGTTTTACCTTGAAGCGTTATAATCGGCAGATAGAAGTATTGTGTTATATAGCGTAAAGCGGTGGCGAAAGTCACCGCTTTTTGTTTTTAAAAATTAATGAAAGTATAAAGTTGGAAGAAAAATGCGAATTGCACTGGGTATAGAGTATGACGGTAGTAAATATTACGGCTGGCAGCGTCAAAAAGACGTGATGAGTGTACAACAAAAGCTGGAAGAGGCTTTATCTCGAGTTGCCAATCATCCTGTGATCGTACATTGTGCGGGACGTACTGACTCTGGTGTACATGGTACCGGTCAAGTTGTTCATTTTGATACCGACGCTGTGCGCCAAGACGTTGCTTGGACATTGGGTGTTAATGCTAATCTACCAGATGATATTGCGGTTCGTTGGGCGCAAGAAGTGGATGAAGAATTCCATGCCCGCTTTAGCGCTACAGCTCGACGTTATCGCTATATTATCTTTAACAGCCAATTACGCCCTGCAATTTTAAGTTCTGGTGTTAGCCATTACTATGGTGACATTAATGTTGATTTGATGCATGAAGCTGCACAGCAACTAATTGGTGAGCATGATTTCACCTCTTTCCGTGCGAAACATTGTCAGGCCAAAAGCCCGATTAAAACCATGCACCACATTAACGTGATACGCCAGAATTCGTACATTATTATTGACGTCAAAGCGAACGCGTTTTTACACCATATGGTTAGAAATCTCGCGGGTTCATTAATGGAAGTGGGCAAAGGTAACAAACCTGTATCTTGGATTGCTGAGATATTAGCCGGAAAAGACCGTTCAGTTGCCGCGGCAACAAGTAAAGCTGCAGGCCTGTACATGGTCGAAGTTGATTACCCAAGCCAGTTTAACTTACCAAGACCTGCAGTGGGTCCGTTGTTTTTACCGGAACAGTTTTAACTGATTGCTTTGATTGAAATAAAAAAGATTACACTGTGAACTTTTTAGTATTGTCAGCATCCAAAAAAAAGCGTTATAAATGACTAATATTTATTTCGCTTTATGATTTTTTATTAAATTTGGATGGAAAGTCACAAGGGTATGACCAGTTTTATATAAACATATTGTAAAATCTGTGATTTAATTGTGATACACGATAAATGTGGAGTATTGTTGAGTTTGATAATCATCGACTTAACGCATTAATTTTTGTTAATTGATCCGGGATGTTTTTCCTGATCTTATTAGCAACGCATTTAACATCATATACTTCAATTAATTAGAATAAATTATAAGTAGGGTTCATGAGCTGGATTGAAAAAATACTACCAAAAAGCAAGAGCGCAACGGCGCGCCGTAATATCCCTGAAGGTGTTTGGACTAAGTGTGGCTCTTGTGATCAGGTTTTATATCATGCAGAACTTGAGCGCAATTTAGGCGTCTGCCCTAAGTGCGATCACCATATGCGCGTGAATGCACGTGAACGCCTGAATAAATTACTTGATAAAGATGGCCGTATTGAAATCGGTGCTGAATTTGAACCAAGTGATAAATTAAAATTCCGTGATACCAAGAAATATAAAGATCGTTTAGCGAGTGCACAAAAGGCAACCAATGAAAAAGATGCGTTGGTTGTTGAAAAAGGCACAATAAAAGGTATCCCTGTTGCCGTGTGTGCGTTTGAATTCTCATTTATGGGTGGTTCAATGGCGACGGTTGTTGGTGCACGTTTTGTTGCGGCGATTAATGTATGTATGGCTGAAAACCGTGCACTCATTTGTTTTTCTGCTAGTGGCGGTGCGCGTATGCAGGAAGCGTTATTCTCGTTAATGCAAATGGCAAAAACAAGTGCGGCATTAGCAAAACTATCAGCGAAAGGTCTGCCTTATATCTCTGTGCTTACTGATCCTACCATGGGTGGTGTATCGGCAAGTTTAGCTATGCTAGGTGACATTAATGTTGCTGAACCAAAAGCATTAATTGGTTTTGCTGGTCCACGTGTTATTGAACAAACAGTACGTGAAAAATTACCTGAAGGTTTCCAACGTAGTGAATTTTTGCTAGAAAAAGGCGCGATCGATATGATTGTTGATCGTCGTGAAATGCGTGATAAACTTGCAGGCTTATTAGCGAAGATGATGAACTTGGAAACGTCTGATAACATCGCGACTGCAGTAGCAAGTTCAGAAGCAACGCCAGTTATTGTACCTGCCGCCGATGAAGTTAAGACGCCAAGTGACGCTACCGATAATCACGCGTAAACACTGACGAGTAACTATTACCGATGTTGAACAGTATTAATAAAAGCCAGTCTCTTGCAGACTGGCTTTGCTATTTAGAAAGTATCCATCCCGTTAATATTGAAATGGGCTTAGGGCGTATCGGACGCGTTGCTGCTGACTTAGCATTAACGACATTTGATGCCAAAGTAATTACGGTTGCTGGCACCAATGGTAAAGGTTCTACTTGCGCCTTCTTAGAGCGTATTTTACTTGATGCAGGCTTCAATGTCGGTGTTACCAGCTCTCCACATATTCAAGATTACCGCGAGCGCGTTCGCGTAAACGGTAATATGCTAACCGCACAAGCACACGCTGATTCATTTGCATTTATTGAAGCTGGGCGTGGCGATACTACATTAACTTATTTTGAATTTACGACATTGTCAGCCTTGAAGCTATTTCAAGATGCCGCCTTAGATGTGGTGATCCTTGAAGTCGGTTTAGGTGGTCGTTTAGATGCATCAAACATTGTTTCGGCTGATGTGGCCGTTGTGACGACCATTGATATTGATCATGCTGATTGGTTAGGGTCGGACAAAGCGATTATTGCCCGCGAAAAATCCGGTATCTTCCGTGCAGGTAAAAAAGCTATCTGTGGTGTGATTAATCCGCCATTAACGATTGCAGCCTATGCCGATGAAATCGGTGCCTACCTGATCGCGGTTAATCGTGACTACCATTACACGCCACATGCGAACAGCTGGGATTGGCAATTAAGTGCTAGCGAACAGCAACATGATCCTGTATTGGCATTTACTGGATTAGCCATTCCACAATTACCATTACAAAATGCCGCGACTGCGATTGCAGCAGTACAAGCTTTGGGACTAACAGTACCTGAACGTGCAATTCGTAGTGGTGTTGCTAACGCAAGATTACCTGGGCGCATGCAGCAACTGGGGTCATCTCCTCAGCAGTATTTAGATGTCGCACATAATCCTGAATCAGCGCGTTATTTGGCAACTCAGCTTAGCGGCTTAAAACAACAAGCCAATTCAGCCGTTAAGGTGATAGCTGTTGTTGGTATGCTTAAAGATAAAGATATCGCCGCAAGTTTAGCTGCGTTAACAGGTGTTGTTGACAGTTGGCACCTTGCGCCATTGCAAAGTGAACGTGCCGCGCCCTGCCAGCAGATAGAGCAGGGATTAGCTGATGCAATGGCGCAGAGTGGTAAAACCCGTGATAGCTTTAGGCAGCAGCCTATGAGTCATGATACAATAGCGAAAGCTTGGCAATCAGCAAACCAAAGTGCTGATTGTAATGACATTATTATTGGTTTCGGCTCATTTTTCACCGTAGCGGAAATTACCCAACATATAAGTGGTTAAATAAACGTGGCATCGACATTTCAACATCGCTTAGTCGGCACTATTATTTTAGTGGCGATTGGCATTATCTTTTTACCTGACTTACTTGATGGTCAGAAGATAACGTATCGTGAGAATACCGCGAGTATACCTTTGCGCCCAGCGCTTGTTGAACTTGCTGATCCGGTTAACTTTGATTCACTCGACAATGCTTCTATCGACAAAGAGTTAGTCGATACTGAATTACTGGTTGAGCCTGCACCAACAGTCAACTTAACCTCTGCAAAGCAGGTTAATAAAACGGAAGGAACACTCAAACCTATCACTAAAGCGCCGAAGTTGGTGCCATTAGTTAAACCTGTTACTACGGTAAAAGTTATCCCAGCCGTCGGAAATAGTTGGAATGTTCGCTTAGGCACATTCAAAAATTCTGCAGCGGTCGATGATCTGGTCAAGAAGATCAGGAAGTCTGGTTTTGATGCTTATCGACTACCACGCTATAAACAAGCTGGGCAGTTAAACAGGTTATATGTTGGCCCCAATACCGATAAAGATGAACTAAAACGTTTATTGCCAAAACTACAAAAAATCACTGGTTTAAAAGGCGTTATTGAAAAATTTGACCCTCGAGACAAGTAATTAAAAAGCCGACATTTATGTCGGTTTTTTTTGTTTATAACTATTATCAATCTGGTATTTTAGTTGTTACAATGGCGCGAATTTCAAAATGAGAAGAACAAAACATGGCGTGGATTGATTACCTGATTATGGGGATAGTTGGTTTATCTTCAGTAATAAGTTTAGTACGTGGTTTTGTCAAGGAAGCGTTCTCTCTTTGCACTTGGTTCTGTGCTTTCTTTATATCTCGTTTTTATTATCAAGATATTGCTGCTTACTTAGAAAATTTTGATGCGTTTAGTGCCGCATTCAGTGAACAGTTAGTTAAAAATGGCGTTGCGATAGCGCTATTATTTATTTCGACCCTTATTTTAGGGGCTTTGCTAAATTACATACTTGGTCAGCTAGTGGATAAAACCGGCTTGTCAGGTACGGATAGATTGCTCGGTGTATGTTTTGGCATTGCCCGAGGAGTATTAGTGGTGTGTGTGTTACTGTTATTTTTACAGTTATTTACCAGCTTCCCGGAAACGGTTTGGTGGCAGGGCTCGCCACTAATAACAGAGTTGAAACCACTCATTAAATGGTTTTTTGAACATCAAGCTTCTGCATGGGACAATATGCAGGGTTTATGACAAGCGAAACGTTATAAATAGCATTTTATCGAAAGCACAGTAAACGAGGATTTAGGTTATGTGTGGAATTGTTGGCATTGTTTCTACAACCCCTGTTAATCAGTCTATCTATGACGCATTAACAGTATTACAGCATCGTGGACAGGATGCTGCAGGGATTGTAACCTTAAGTGATGGAAACTTTAGGCAGCGTAAAGCAAATGGTTTAGTGAGCGATGTATTCGAAGCTAAACATATGCAACGTTTGAAAGGTAATATTGGTATCGGTCATGTTCGATACCCGACAGCAGGAAGCTCGAGCGCCGCTGAGGCTCAACCTTTCTATGTTAACTCTCCGTTCGGTATTTCCCTTGCTCATAACGGAAATCTAACCAACGCCGCGCAATTAAAAGAAGATCAATTTCATAAAGCCCGTCGTCACATTAATACCACGTCTGATTCAGAAGTATTACTTAATGTTATGGCGCATGAATTAGATAAATGCCCTAGTTTACATTTAACTGCAGAGGATATTTTCACTGCAGTTAAAGCGGTACACAAGCAAGCACGTGGTGCTTATGCTGTCGTAGCTTTGATTATCAATCATGGTCTTGTTGCGTTCCGCGATCCTAACGGTATTCGTCCGTTAGTATTAGGTATGCGCACAGAGAATGGCCATCAAGAGTATATGGTTGCTTCTGAATCTGTTGCACTTGATGCAGTTGGTTTTAAGTTTTTACGTGATGTTGAACCAGGTGAAGCGGTTTATATTACTGACGAAGGCGAGCTATTTAGCGCGCATTGTGCTGAGAATGCACAACACAGCCCATGTATCTTTGAGTTCGTTTATTTTGCACGTCCAGACTCTACAATAGACAAAGTATCGGTTTACGAATCACGCCTTGCTATGGGCGAGAAACTCGGGCATAAAATTAAGCGCGAGTGGGCAGATGTTCAAATTGATGTTGTGATCCCTATTCCTGAAACATCATGCGATAGTGCGTTAGAAATTGCCAAAGTACTGGATTTACCATACCGCCAAGGTTTTGTTAAAAACCGTTATATTGGCCGTACGTTTATCATGCCTGGACAAACGTTACGTCGTAAGTCTGTACGCCGTAAATTAAACGCAATTTCATCGGAATTTGTCGGTAAGAACGTACTGTTAGTTGATGATTCAATTGTCCGTGGTACTACATCAGAGCAGATTATTGAAATGGCTCGTGAAGCGGGTGCTAAGAATGTTTATTTAGCTTCAGCTGCGCCAGAAGTGCGCTATCCGAACGTTTACGGTATTGATATGCCAAGCACTGACGAGCTCATTGCACATGGTCGAGATGTCGAGGAGATTGCCACGATGATCGGTGCTGATGCACTTATTTTCCAAGACCTCGATGATTTAATCGCTGCTGTGTCAAAATGTAATCCTGAAATTAAGCGATTCGAAGCTTCTGTGTTTAGCGGAGAATACGTGACAGGTGATATTGATGCGGATTATTTACAGCGTCTTAACGATGTTCGTAGCGATGGTGCTAAAACAGTCAAAGAAAAAGAAGAAATTGCTAATTTAGAAATTCATAACGAAGGCGAGTAAGCTTTACTGTGAATGGTATAATTTAGTTTATTACTTTAAGCATAAATAGATCGTAAAAGGAGCGTAATGCTCCTTTTTTACAGCTGTAATTTATAAAAAGTGTAATTTATTCAAGGTCTTTTAAAAATGCCCGCTGTTGCAGATCATATTGACCCTCGTTCCAAACAAGTACACTACCTTGTTCAAACCAATCACCTAACACAATACGCTTGCCTATTTTATCACTCGATAAAGACACATCATGAATATTAGGTTTGTGGGTATGGCCATGAATTAAAATATCACACTGGTATTCTTGCATTTTATCAATCACTTCAGACTCAGTTACGTCCATGATTGTCATGCTTTTTTGTTGATTGCCTGCTTTACTTTTGCCACGTATTTTATCGGCGATGGCTTCGCGCACAAAGATAGGTAAGCAGGTAAATAGTGTCTGGCGCCAAGGGATATTAACCGCAGTTCGAAACGCTTGGTATTTTTCATCAAGGGTACAGAAAGTATCACCATGGGCAAGTAGGACTTTTTGACCATCGAGTTCTATCGCGGTGTAATCGCCGAGAATGGTAATGTTTGTGCGTTTGGCAAAACGTTTGCTCACCAAGAAGTCACGGTTACCTTTTACTAAGAAGCACTTAACGCCGCTTTCGGTTAAGGCTTTAAGTCCATCTTGAACGCTATCGTTAAGTGGGTTGCTAATATCATCACCGGACCAAAATTCAAATAGATCGCCTAAAATATAGAGTGCGTCTGCTTGGCGTGCTTCTGTAGCAAGGAAATGCAAAAATAATGCGGTAATTTGCGGACGGCGTTCATCAAGGTGTAGATCTGAAATAAATAAAGTAGTCATATTGGTGCTTTCATCCTTGTCGAGAATAAAAAAATACACTACCTAAGCAGTGTATTTATTTTAAGAGACTGAGTGAGCGATTAAGCTTCTTCTACAGTTACTTTAGTGATGATAATGTCTTCTAGTGGTACGTCACCGTGGCCACGTTTGTTGCCTGTAGCAACTTTTTTCATTTTTTCAACAATGTCCATGCCTTCAACAACTTCAGCAAATACACAATAACCCCAACCTTGTGACGTTTTGCTTGAGAAGTCTAGGAAGCTATTGTCTTTTACGTTAATGAAGAACTGCGAGCTTGCTGAATGCGGATCAGAAGTACGTGCCATTGCTAATGTACCTAGCTTATTAGACAGACCGTTGTCTGCTTCATTTTCGATACATGCATTTGAATCTTTCTCTTCCATACCAGGAAGCATGCCGCCGCCTTGAACCATGAAACCATCGATTACACGGTGAAAGATAGTACCTTCGTAGAAGCCGCTTTTTGCGTATTCTAGGAAGTTAGCAGCTGTTTTTGGTGCAGCTTCAAAGTTAAGTGCGATTTTGATATCACCGAAATCTGTATGTAGAGTTATCATTTTAATGATCCTTTGGTTAATTAACTGCTAAATTCTATCCTAAAGCCCTGCGATCGAAAAGCCTTAACCTTCACAAGCAAGCTCTGCGGTTCAATTTATCCTGCCATTTGGCTGATTTATACACTTTTTTAGTGGTTGAGCTAAATTTAGCGGTTTTATGCTACTGCAAAGCTAGTAATCATTAGTGCGAATGGTAAAATCAGTCAATTAATTGCATTTTACTGTTTGCGCAAGGATCACTATTCGATGCTGAAGATTTACAACACACTGACTCGCCAAAAAGAACAATTTAAACCTATCACCGAAGGTGAAATCGGTATGTACGTATGTGGTGTGACTATCTACGATTACTGTCACATTGGTCACGGTCGTACTTTTGTGGCGTTTGATACTGTGGTGCGTTACCTTCGCCATCGCGGTTATACGGTGAAGTTTATTCGTAATATTACCGACGTTGATGACAAGATTATTAAACGCGCTAACGAAAACGGTGAAACTTGCGACCAGTTAACGATGCGTTTTACGCAAGCAATGCACGAAGATTTTGATGCGCTGCATATGCTCCGTCCAGATGTCGAACCTACGGTAACAGGCCATATGCCTGATATTATTGAGATTATCGAAAAGCTAGTCGCTAAAGGCCATGCCTATGTCGCTGACAGTGGCGATGTGCTGTTTGAAGTGAAGACATTTGCAGACTACGGCAAACTAAGTGGTCAAGACTTAGATATGCTGCAAGCTGGCGCGCGTGTTGAAGTTGAAGTTGATAAGCGTAATCCAATGGATTTCGCATTATGGAAAATGGCGAAACCGGGTGAACCAAGCTGGGTTTCTCCTTGGGGTGAAGGCCGTCCTGGTTGGCACATTGAATGTTCAGCAATGAATAATAAACTATTGGGTGACGTATTTGACATTCACGGTGGTGGTTCTGATTTAATGTTCCCACATCATGAAAATGAAGTCGCACAATCATGCTGCGCGCACAACGGTGAGTACGTAAATACTTGGATGCATTCAGGTATGGTGCAAATCGATAAAGTGAAAATGTCGAAATCACTGAATAATTTTTTCACTATTCGCGATGTATTAGAAGAATACGATGGTGAGTCTGTACGCTATTTCTTATTATCGGGTCATTATCGTAGCCAGTTAAACTACTCTGAAGACAATTTAAAGCAAGCGCGTTCAAGTTTAGAACGTTTGTATACCGCATTACGCGATGTAACTGTGGCTGACGTTGATGGTGTTATACCGGGCTGTGAAGCTTATGTTGAAACATTCAAAGCGGCAATGGATGATGACTTCAATACACCTGAAGCATTTCCTGTGTTATTTGAGCTTGCTAAAGAAATAAACCGTATTAAAGAAACTGATGCGCAACGTGCGGGCGAGCTAGCTGCACAATTAATTCGTTTTGGTGATGTACTTGGTCTGCTGTCACAAAACCCTGAAGCTTTCTTGCAAGGTGATGCTGGTGAAGATGATGAAGTGGCAGAAATTGAAGCGTTAATTAAACAGCGTAATGATGCACGTGCAAGCAAAGATTGGGGTATGGCGGATGACGCGCGTGACAAGTTGAATGCATTGGGTATCGTCTTAGAAGATGGTGCTAACGGTACTACTTGGCGTCGAAAATAAAAAATTACGATTTTTAATGCCATGCTCTGTTGTTTAAATCTAAGCAGTAATTGGCATTTTTATTATATAAGGGATTAAACATGTTTAAAGTTATTTCGGTTATCATTGGTTGTGCGTTGATTTTCTTTGTGATGCAACGTATGGGTGGTAACAAGAAACAAGCGGCGGAAAACATTGAAGCGGGTAAATTGTTTTTAGCGGCGAATTTAGAAAAAGAAGGCGTTGAAGCAACGGCTTCTGGCTTGCAATCAATGGTATTAACAGAAGGTACTGGTACCGAGCACCCAACGGGTCGTTCTAAAGTAACGGTACATTATCACGGTACGTTATTAGATGGCACTGTGTTTGATAGTTCTGTACAACGCGGCGAGCCAATTACGTTTGGTTTAAACCAAGTGATCCCGGGTTGGACTGAAGGTGTACAGTTAATGGTCGTGGGTGAGAAGCGTCGTTTCTTTATTCCAAGTCGTTTAGCGTATGGCAACCGTGGCGCGGGTAGTATCCAAGCCGGTTCAACACTGATTTTTGAAGTAGAGCTGATTAGCTTTAAATAAAATGATAGTTCGATAGGCGTATTGGTTGAAGACGCTCTGCACGCCGTAAACCCATCCCTGGGGGCTTGAGGCTGAGCAACAGCAGACTTACTTCAACGAATACTCTATGCAGTATTGTGGCTTGAATTTAGCTCACAAAAAAGCCGCATGACCTAAAGGTTATGCGGCTTTTTCTATTATTGATTATCTACTATTCTCTATATTACTGCTTAGTAATTACTTTGAATGGTAATCACGGCAAGAGATTAGGGTATTTTCAATCAAGCTTGCAACTGTCATTGGACCAACACCACCTGGTACAGGGGTAATGAAAGAAGCGTTTTCTTTTGCTACTTCAAAGCCAACATCACCAACAAGTTTGCCATTTTCTAAACGGTTAATGCCCACATCGACTACCATCGCGCCTTTCTTGATCCATTCACCTGGAATAAAGTTAGGGCGGCCAACAGCAACCACAACTAAGTCAGCACGACGTACATGCTCTTCTAGGTTCAGGGTGAAGCGGTGACATGTCGTGGTGGTACAACCTGCAAGTAATAATTCCAGCGTCATTGGACGACCAACAATATTAGATGCGCCAACAACAACAGCGTCAAGACCATGTAGGTCAACACCTGTTGATTCAAGTAGCGTAATAATACCTTTTGGTGTGCAAGGACGTAATGCAGGAATACGTTGTGATAAACGACCGACGTTATACGGATGGAAACCATCAACATCTTTGTCTGGGCGAATATGTTCCAACACCACTGTTGTATCAATATGCGCAGGTAAAGGCAGTTGCACTAATATACCGTCAATTGTGCTATCTGCGTTTAGCTCATCAATCAATGCTAATAAAGCTTCTTGTGAGCTATCTTTTTCAAGATCATAAGATTTAGAAACGAAGCCTACTTCTTCACAGGCACGACGTTTACTCCCAACATATACTTGTGATGCCGGATCGGCACCCACTAAAATCACAGCAAGACCCGGAGCGCGTAATCCTTGTGCAGTACGCGTAGCCACTTCTTCAGCAACTTTCTGACGAACTTGCTGAGAAATATTTTTTCCATTAATGATTTGAGCAGTCATTGAGTTTTATTAATCTCTTGGTTAGAAAGTTGCGCTATTTTCGCACTAATATACTTGTTTGTCAGTAAATGATATGGATAATTAATCATCTAATAAGGGTGACAAATAGGGCATATTTAGTTATAAAGATGCTTTGAATTATTTAGGTATATAACAGTGAAACACCAAGAGCATATTATTTCCGTTTTTGCAGACGTAGCAGCACCCTCAACCCGTTTAATTGACAGCGCGACTGTTAATATCGAAAGTAAAGATGTTGTTATTATGCAGCGTGCGCTGTTAGAAACGAATCCTAAATTTCGCCAACTTATTCCTTATGTAGTGGTAAAGCAAGGTGATAAATATTTAGCCTATGAACGCTCTAAAGCAGGCGGCGAATCACGTTTACATAACTTATTCAGTATCGGTATTGGCGGGCATGTTGATGCCGTTGACGCTGTTTATGATGCGAAAGGTGTGTTCCAATTAACGGATACATTACGTGCCGGTATGTATCGTGAATTGCACGAAGAGTTAGGCTTAACAGAAGCTGACTTTTTGGGGATGACGACAATTGGTTATCTTTCTAAAGATGTAACACCTGTAGATGAAGTACATCTTGGTATTGTACTGGTTGCTGAAGTACATGCAGACTTAGTTATTACTAGTAAAGAAGATGCATTGAACTTAGCGGGTTTCCTGACTGCAGATGAATTGGCTAAGCTAAACTTAGAATCATGGTCTGAAACTGTGGTTGATCATCTAACTGCCTAATTATTACCGCAGTTATTATCGCTATTGTAGTAATTATTGCAGTCGTTATTGTAGTAATGGCCGTTATAAATAGTAGCGATATGAGTAAAGAAGCCATGCTAACCAATAGCATGGCTTCTTTGTATTCTGAGGAACACTAGTTTTGCTTTTCGATGACGAGGTTGATCTCACCGACCTTAATGCCAAACTTGATAATATCGGTTTTGTTGAATAAACGTTTCTCATCTAATAAATACATCCAGTCATCAAGCCCAACTTCATAGTCAGACCCGTCGACATTTATCACTAAATCATACTGCCAATGTAATGCCGCACCTTGGGTCCTGCCTTGGGCAATGCCGATTACATCGCTGGCTGTGCCTTCATATAAATTAGCTGACTGTTTGGTTATGCTCCAAATGCGTGTTGATTTCTCTCCATCATCAAAGGTAAACCATTCTTTAATTGTGCCCTGGTTACCTTGCCATTTCGCGGTTAGATCAACATGAAAACGGCGTGTCATTTTACCGTCGCGATCAAATACAATGCCATAGGCAATAAGTTCGCCATCAAAGAAGGAGTCGAACGCGAACACCGGGGTGGTTTGTTGATAATCCTCTAGTGTCGGAGAGCTGCAGGAGACAATAAACAACAGCGCAAATAATGCTGTTGTTATCGGCTTTATTTTACCGCGCATATGGTTTAATAATGTCATTATTCATATCCTATTAGCTGCGTGCGTAATTCAGGTCGTGATGTGTTTTTTGATAACCAAATGGCTAAAAACGATGAGCCGAAGACTTGGTTATCGAAGCGACCCAATGTCGTGACGTCATTGTTGTTGGATAAATAAAAATGACTCACTTGCTGTTCATCAACAATCAGGGTGATGACATCACCTTCGTTAACGTCCGGCCATATGGTGCCTAAATCCTTAAGCCATTGGTCTTCATCGGGTAAGTTTAATCCCAGTTCTTGCCACTGTTTTTGAGTCGCTTCAATCAAGTCTTGTTGTGATATATCGCGTAAGTAAGTTATTTTTAACGCTTGTGGATAGCGCTTAATATCAAAATCTGGTTGGCTCGAATATAGTTCTGCTTTATACAGCGTCCAAAACAGAAAACTCATCTCGCCTTCACCATGTTTGTACATGTCATTGAGTAACGGCATTGCAGCTACACGCAATGGCATAAATAGCTGTAATAATAACAGTGCCAACAGGCAAATTATCTGAGTTATTTTACTCATGGCTGATCCTATGGTCATACGTAATGATTTGAGCTAAATGGCTTAATAACGGCAATAGCAGCAGCCATACAAGTGCATAAATGGCCACGTAACCGACTGTCGTTATTGGCGTATCTAATGCCCCGGTTTTCAATGCTGAGTAATAGCTGAGTGGACCCGCTATTGCCCCCGTCAGCATGATATACAAAGGTCTTAGTGTTGTTATCCAGCGCAGACTATGATTAAAGGTTAGAGCTAAGGCACACCATAGCAATAGCAGGTAAAATGGAATAATGCCGCCATCTACATCGAGTACATTCATGGCGACTAATACTTGGTCTACAGTTGCCCCAATCAATGCTAATAACATAAATTGCATGTCTTGTTGTCGACTAGGGCTAAGCACAAAGTGTAATACCAGCAGCATTAACATAAAGTTCACGGCGCTATGCTGGTAAAATAGCGCCAGTAGCAATGCTGCTTGATAGATAGCAAAATTGATAATGTTGAAGTAACGATGAATCATGGACATTTTTAGCAGACCCTGTATTTGTCACTAGCAATCGAGACAACAACGCTTTGCTTAATACTGACCGCGTTATTTAGCCCCGTATTTAGCTCATAAGTAGTCAAGTATAACTTCATCATCATATTCCTTATTGAGTGGCTTTCTGGCGACGATATGATGGGTACTAATCACCCGTTCAATAAATGCACCTTCGCAATAGCCAAAGTAGTAATGCCACAGACGTTTAAATGCATCATCGTAACCAAAGGATTGTATTTCGCTCCAATTGTCATCAAATTTAATACGCCAATCATTTAAAGTTCGCGCGTAATGTAAACCTATATCTTCAATATTATCGATCATCATATCGGTCGATTTGGCAATATGTTGACTCATCACAGATACAGAGGGCAGGCAGCCACCCGGGAAGATATATTTTTGGATAAAATCAATGTTCTGTCGGTAGCTATCGTAGCGTTGGTCGGCAATGGTGATCGCTTGAATGAGCATCTTGCCATTGGGTTTGAGTAAGCTATTACATTTCTCAAAAAAGCTGGGCATAAATGCATGGCCAACGGCTTCAATCATTTCGATAGAAACTAATTTATCGTATGTGCCTTCCAGCAATCGATAATCTTGTTTTAGCAGGGTAATTCGATCGTCGAGTTGCAGTGATTTTACCCGTGCTTGTGCGTAGCTATATTGCTCTTCAGATATTGTCGTCGAGGTGACTTTACAGCCATAATTACTGGCGGCATATATGGCTAACGCGCCCCAACCTGTGCCGATTTCAATCAGCGTGTCTGACGGTTTTAAATTAAGTTTGTCGCAAATGGTTTTTAATTTCAGTATCTGCGCTTGTTCTAAAGTGCTGTGCTGCGGTGAATATATCGCACATGAATACATCATTTCAGGGTCTAAGAAACGCGTGTATAAATCATTACCAAGATCATAATGGGCGACAATATTTTTCTTTGAACCCGCTTGGGTATTGGTATTTTGATAATGTAAAAATTTATCTTTGAGCTTATTAACTAAACTACCGTTATTTTCAATATCATCGAGGGCATTTTGACTGCGCGCACAAACGCGTATCACCGCAGTTAAATCAGGACTTGACCATTTTTCGGTGAGATAACCCTCCGATGCACCAACACTACCACCACGAATAAAATCAATGTATAACGAGGGATCGTGAACAATCATCGTCGCCTTAAGGTTAGCATTAGGGTTACCTAGCTCAATGATGTCGCCATGCTCTTCAATTTGTAAGCAGGCATCTTCCATCTTATTTAATGTCGATAAGACTAATGAGCGGCATTTATTATTAAACCAACTTAATTTTGTTTTCACATTCGCACGTTCAGTGCTCGATGCTGGTTTTAAGCCTAATGTATTAGATGTTGTCATTATTAATCTCCGTGCTTTTGATAAGAGATAAAGGGGATACGCTTGGCCACTAATTTAAGTGCTTGCCAGTAAATAAGGCACAGCACTTTGATGACACTAAAAGGTAACGTTATCCAGCTCTTACCGAGTTCAATTGTGGTTATTTTAGTTTTGTCTAAGCGCATTGATACAGCAAACAGCTTATTATCGTTTAAATCAATGTTGTCGATGTTGACCTTCACTTTCTGTCCAGGTGTGGTTAATCGCCAGCGGTACTGCATGTCCAATGTCATAAACGGTGATACATGAAATTCCTTTGGCGTTAGCGCGCTAGACTGCATATCAACTAGATAGTAGTGGCGTTGATTCCAAGGGGTGTTACTGACTTCTGCTAACATGTATTTGCAGTCACCTGATTGCTCAAAACAGTAGTACAAATTAATCGGGCTAAAGTAGATCCCCAAACAGCGACATTGCGCTAACATCAACACTCTTGAACCATCCCAATCGCCCCCGAGTTTCGCTACTTTATTGTTAATACGTTGGCGCAGCGTACCAGGATCATTTTTTAGGTAATCTTTTTCAAAAAAGCGGATTGGGTTAAACCAGTTCTTACCCAATAACCAATGCTGGTCAATGACATCCTCTAGCTCGTCCAGATCTAGGCCGAGCATGGCGATCTGATAGGTAAAGCTGTTTTTCCTTGGGCTAAACCGACGATGTGTGACTGAGCCTTGGTAAAGGCCACTGTGATGGGTTATGTCTGTCATAAGCTAATACCAAAACGTTGGGCCACGATAACGGCACTGTTGACGCCGTCTTCATGGAAACCATGGTGCCAGTAAGCGCCAGTGAAGTGGGTGCGATTTTGACCACAGATTTCTACTCGACGTTGTTGCGCGGCTAAGCTGAGGTGATTAAATACGGGGTGGTGATAGACAAATTTCTGAATGATCTTTTGTGGTTCTATTTGTTCGGTTTGATTCAATGTCACACAGAAGGTATGTTTTGATTCAATGCCCTGCAGTATATTCATGTTGTAAGTAACACAAGATGGCTTGGTTAATTGTGCTTGTTTATCTTCACTGAGTAAGTAATTCCAGCTTGCCCATGAACGGGTGTTTCTAGGCAGAATATTAATATCTGTGTGCAGTACTACTTCATTTCGGCTATAAGGAATAGCGCCTAAAATAGCGGTTTCTTGCGATGATGGATCGCCGAGCAAGGCTAACGCTTGATCGGAGTGACAGGCAAACACCACTTCATCAAATAGTTGTTCACAGCCATCAGCGAATTGTATGCTGACATGAGTAGAGGTTCGGGTGACACGGGTAATATTGATGTTTAGCTGGATCTTGTCTTTAAATGACTCAATTAAAGGGCTGATATATTCTCGTGAACCACCGGGTATCACATACCATTGTGGTCGGTCTTGGATATTGAGCAAACCATGATTAAAGAAAAAACGTACAAAGAATTTAAGCTGGAAGTCTTTCATTTCGTTTAAGCTGGTGGACCAAATAGCAGCGCCCATCGGCAAAATATAATTCTGACAAAAGTAATCGGAAAAACCGTTATCAGTTAAGAATGCGCCTAGCGTGTGTTGGTCATTAATATCATCGGCATGATAGTGGGCTTTACAACGTTTATTAAAATTCAAAATTTCTGTGATTAACCGCCAAAATTTCCAATTGAAAATATTCCGACGTTGTGAGAATAAGCCATTTAAATCACAGCCGTTGTATTCCAAATTATTATTCTTATTGAATACACTAAAGCTCATCTCGGTATCTTGCAGTGGCACATTGAGTTGCTCGAGTAGCTTTAAAAAATACGGGTAGGTTTTGTTATTACAGACGATAAAACCGGTATCAATGGCATAATCTTGGCCATCATAATGAATGTCTTTGGTTGCGGTATGGCCGCCGATGTAATCATCTTTTTCAAACACAGTGATATTATGCTGCTGATTTAATAAATAAGCACTGGTGAGTCCAGAGATGCCAGTACCAATAATCGCAATATTTTTTTTCATCGTAAGACTTCCTTGTAGTGCTATTTGTAGATGTATCTGTAAATGTTGGTTAGGACATTCTCAGGGCGATTTTTTGCCACAATGAGAAAGGCAATAAACGTATGATTTTCATGATCCAAATAAAATAACGTGGAAAGTTAATTTCCATCTTATTGTTATCAAGTCCTGATGCGATATAACTCGCGGCGCGTTCTGCAGTGACAATTTGTGGCATAACAAAGGTGTTTTTTTGCGTTAATGGCGTATCAACAAACCCTGGGTGAATAACTGATACATGGATGTTATGCGCTTTTAAATCGATGCTTAATGTTTTTGCTAGATAGCTAAGACCGGCTTTTGAGGCACCATAAGCTTCGGCGCGGGGTAGGGGCAAAAAAGCAGCACTAGAACTGGTTAATGCTAGCTTGCCACCTGACTTGATTAACTTTAACCATGCTTGCAGGCAGTAGCCGACGGAAATCAAATTGGTGGTGATGATACGGGCAAACAAATCACCATCAAAATCCTTGGCATCATCAATATATTCACAGTCCCCTGCATTGAGGATCAGTACATCTAATGGCGGTAAGCTTAAACTTGCCTCTCTGATACTTTGTTTAGATGTCACATCGCAAACTAAGGGGGTAATATTGTCATAACCCGCGCTGAGTTTATTGAGGCGTTGTATATTACGACCGCCAGCAAAAACCTGATAACCCTTGTCGGCATAATGAGTCGCTAACGCTTCGCCAATACCAGATGACGCCCCTGTAATTAATATCGATTTCATTATTTAATACTCCTAATTCAATATCCTTTATTCAATATCTGTTATGAAATACATTCTCATCCAATATTATTTTTTACATAACGCACCATGTGACCCAGTACTGGCACATGTTCATATAACATAGCGCCGACATCGAGATAATCGCGATGGTAGATGACTTTACCGTCAAGCGCTTTAAGGTGTGAATGGCCAGATACTGTGATTGCTTTACCGGCATTTAATTTAGGGTGGGTGTAGGTCATATCCCAGTAAATAGCGGCTTCTTTATCACTAAGGATTTGGTAGGTAATATCGAATGTACAGCTGGCTAAGTTGGTGTAGAGGTTTTCAAAATAGCTGATTAGTTGGGCAATGCCTGCTACTTTATGCAAGGGATCTTGAAATTGAATATCACTGTGATAAATGTTTTCAAGTGTGTGTAAATTGGTTTTATTTAAGCTCGTATAGGTATCAGCAAAATTTCTGAGCCACAGTCCCTGATCTTGTTCCAACTTGGTATTACTTAGCGTGGTATTTATCATTGTCAATTCCATCTAATGATTAAGCTATGTTAATAAGTGTTATGTCTTTAATACGGTTGGAAGTAGAGAAGGGATCACATCAATAACTATTTTAATGAGAAAGCAGGTTTAATCAAAAACCAGTTTGAGTGACAAATACTATTTTAGTGAAGAAAATGACAAGCTGCATATTAATTAGTGACAGTTTATCAATTGATTATCGATAAACTGTCACTCAGTCTTAATAAATAAAGTTACCCAGTGGATTGAGAATTTTCGCCATGCCTTCAGTGAATGTCAGCGGACTATCAACTACGGTATAGCAGAGGCAGCCATGTTTGGTAATAGGGCTGTGAGTATGGTCACTATTAAGCAGAATAAAGTCGCCTTTATTGTATGTGCCCATTTCGTCTTCAAAACTGCCTTCAAGCAACAAGGTTAATTCGCTGCCTTTATGCGTATGATTGGGGATACAGCCGCCAGCTTGAATATGCAGTAAACTTACATGTATCGCGCCTTCATTAAGGTCTAATCGAGATCGCGTCAACTTGCCTACGTGAAGTTGTTTACCTAAGACGATATGTTGCAATGCACGAGGTAGCTGATATGCAGTGTCATTAAAGCTTACCGATTGCGGCGTTGTTGCTGTCGCATGAATGCTCTCAGTGTCGTCAGTTATAGCACTGATCAAACTGTCCATTTCCCAGTCATTAAATAACATGTCCGCTGTTAAATAATGATCTTCATCGGCAACAGAGGTGAAGGTATTATTTGCATGGGTAGACTCTAACTGCGCCACCTTGTTGCGACAAATATCGCATAGCTCAGTATGTATCGCGATAGCAGCACTGAACGAGGCTGGTAGTTGACCCGTAACGAAGGTGTCGAGTAACTCATGGCTAGGGTGATATTTAATCATGAATCTTCTCCGATATACTGTTTTAATTTGGCGAGCGCTAAGCGTAATCTTGATTTAACGGTACCGACGGGGATATCAAGTTGCTTAGCCAGTTGTTCTTGAGACAGTTCGTTGAAGTACACACCTTTAATTATCTGCTGTTGATTTTCGGGTAACTGATTCACATGCACAGACATGGTGCGGCTCATCAGGTGATCTGGGTAAGCATCTTCACTGCTATTTTCATCGCTTTCGAGCATCGGCCAGATATCATCACTGAGGGTATCCTCTTTGTTAGATTGGATCTTTCTGAGCATATCAAAAGACACATTCCGCATAACGGTATAGACCCAAGTACTGGCTTTACCTTTAGTATCGTCGTAGGTGTGGGCTTTTTTCCATACTTTGGTCATTGTTTCTTGCAACAATTCTTTGGCATGGGCTTCGGTATTTAATGTTTTTATACCAAAACGGATTATTTTTGGCGCAAACCATTTGAACAAAGTTGCAAAGGCTACTTTATCTCGTTCACTACCGATTTTAACTAAGCAGGTACTTAGTTGCTGTGTATTGTCATTTTCCATTATTGACTTTTTAATTACGTAATTGACGCTAGGTGAATTACTTATACTGATAGGATTTATCATCTGGATCCTTCATATAATGTAGCCATGCTGTGTTAAAGAGTAATACGTTGTGATGAATAACATCGATCACTCTATTTTCGAAAACATTTTATTTTCGACAACACTTTATTTCGATAAATCAGGCAGGCGCATTATTATGTCCATTAATTGTAGTATGCAAGAAGGCTAAGCATTGATCAAAACTTTCTGGCGCCATAAAATTAATTTTATGTTTCATGTCTAAGGGTAATAGTTCGATAAAGCGCGCGCATACCCAGCGTAAATCCTGCCCATTAGCGTGGGGGTAAAGCGCCGCTAAGCTTTGATGTTCTTCAAAAATTGCATTTAATACAGACATTAACTTTTTATTTTCTTTATTATTTTGTTCCGTTTTAGTCAATTCGTTTTTGTCTGGCCAATGCTGAAGCTCTTGATAGTCTGCTCTTAGCAGACCATCGGCGGCAGATTCGACCGAGGTGATTTCAATTAATCGCTTGGCCTTAATATCTATGCTGAGCAAGCCCTCTGCAGATGTACTAAAATCAACAATCTCGACCCAAGAAGCAATACTATGCTGGGCTGTGGCTAAGGCTGTATCAGATGTTGATTGTTTATAAGGTAACAAAGCAAACCCACCGTCTCGATAAGACTCTGTGACTAGGCGCATGTATCTAGGTTCAAATATATTTAAGCGTGTTATACCGCCGGGCAGTAATACGATAGGTAAGGGAAAGATTGCTAACATCATAAATGTATCCTCGAGTTAATCTTACATTAACTAATACGAGGCAATAGCAGTAATCGATCATTTTAGGATGGGGGTAAATTTAAATAATACGTTAATAAAGTGATCGAAGTTATAAATAGTGCGTATATATGAAATATACAATGACTTAAACTTAATTTCTAACTCGAACTATAAGCAGGTAAACATGGATAAATTAAAGTGGATCTTTATCGTATTAACAGTATTACTGGCTGGCTGCTCGTCGAGTTATAGCAACCAATCGTTAGTGGGACAAACATTGCCCACTTTTTCTGGTCAGACATTAGAACAGCAAGATGTGTCTATGCCCGGTTTATTTGCTAATAAACCGACGTTATTGCTGGTGGGTTATAAGCAAGATACCCAGTTTGATATCGACCGCTGGTTAATTGGCTTAGACATGAGTAATGCGCTTGTTGATGTTTATGAACTACCTGCTATTCAAGGTATGTTTCCAAAAATGTTTAGTTCTATGATTAATAACGGCATGCGACGTGGAATACCCAAAGAATTATGGGGTGGGGTGATCACTTTATATAACGATGGTGAAAAAATGCAGCAATACACAGGTAATGAAAATCCGAATAACGCGCGTGTTATCTTGCTTGATGCTAATAGTGAGATTGTTTATTTCTATGATCGCGGTTTTTCGGTGGACGCCTTGAACAAGCTAGGAACCGCGTTGGATAAACTAGAACTAAATTGATTAAATCGCTCAATAAGTGAATGAAAACAGCGAACAATCATTATTTTGCAGTTAAATTCTACATATTGCGGTGTTTATTACATTTGTCGTATAACTAATGAGCAGATTGAATGGCGGCATTAAAAAGGTTTGACGAGTTCAGTTCAACTCTGTAATATCCACCCTCGTTGACAGACGTTGTCTTCAACAGTTCGGTGATTAGCGCAGCTTGGTAGCGCACCTGGTTTGGGACCAGGGGGTCAGAGGTTCGAATCCTCTATCACCGACCACGACTCCTTAGCTCAGTTGGATAGAGCAACGGCCTTCTAAGCCGTAGGCCATAGGTTCGAATCCTATAGGGGTCACCATATTATCTATGTAAAAGTAGAAATCGATTCGTTTACCAAAACGGGTTGATGTAAAAGTTTGTGGCGGTTGTAGCTCAGTTGGTAGAGCCCCGGATTGTGATTCCGGTTGTCGAGGGTTCAATCCCCTTCAGTCGCCCCATATTTGATAGCTCACTACGGTGATGTTATCGACCCTTGTCAGTATTACCTGCTGATAAGTTGTAAGTTAGTGCGGGAGTGGCGGAATTGGTAGACGCGCTAGATTTAGGTTCTAGTATCTTAGGGTGTGAGAGTTCAAGTCTCTCCTTCCGCACCATGTTCGGTGATTAGCGCAGCTTGGTAGCGCACCTGGTTTGGGACCAGGGGGTCAGAGGTTCGAATCCTCTATCACCGACCACTTATTTATTCCAAGCAATTGGAATTCGAAAAAGCCTGCTCATTGAGCAGGCTTTTTTCGTTATACTGTTTTTAAAAGTTGCTGCTTATTGGTTTGAGTCAGCAGTTCAAATAACGCCTACTTATCAAGGATTAAAGTATTATGACTGACAATACACAATTTTTAGAAAAGCTAAACAACGACATCGACGTTAAATTACAATTTGTTGATTACGCTGAGTTAAAAGTAAATAAACACTTAGCGAAAAAAGACCAACCAGAAACACAACATTTTGCGATTAACATTGCATTATTAGCGTTAGAAGAAGAGCAAAACACAGCGACTTACTCAGCGTTATTAAAATTATTAGTAGTACAGTTAGAAATCTACCTAACATTACCTGCTACAACGGTTGCTGATGATTTCCGCGCTGAACTGAATGATACTATCGCGCAATTAAACGCGCTTGTAGCTGAAGTAGAAGCTGCCGCACTTTAGTCTGTTACAACATAGACTGTTTTAACTTGAATGTGGCGTCATGTTTGAGTTAATGGTGTGATAAAGAATAATGATGAAAGCCTGCTTAGATAGCAGGCTTTTTTGGTTTTAGGCGTTATAAAAAAGGTATTTATTACGCGCCTTTATTACGAATAAACGCAGGGATATTGAGGTATTCATGTTTTATTTGCGGTTTAATTTCTTTCACATTGTCTGATGTTCTGGCTATATCGTCAGACGTTATCTGCGTTGCCGGAGTACTTTCTGAGACTGTTAGACCTGTACCAATAACAAGTACTTCGACATAACAATCGAGGTGTTGTTTTTTCGAAATACCGCAAATCATCAATGCGTGCTCATCTAACATGTTATTTACTAGGCCTGTGATCTTGTTGTATTCAGCTAAGGTGATCTCTTCCTTACAATTTACTTGAATAATGGCACCTTGCGCTTTGCTTATATCAATATTTTTATATAACGGATTTTTAAGTGCTTGTTCAACGGCGTCTTCAATACCCTCAGGGTTATCACTGTGACCAATACCTAAAATAGCATCGCCTTTTTGATTCATGATCTTGCCAAAATCATTTAAATCAACATTGATGAAACCAGTCGTGGTGAGCATATCAATTAAAGAGCTGATGGTATTTTTAAGCGCAGTATTGGAGAACTTAAACGCATCAAAAATACCCACCGTTTCGCCCAGTACTTCAACAAGGTTATCATTGGGTAATGTAATAAGCGCATGGGCGCGTTCCCGCAGTAGTTCCAACCCTTGTGTCGCGTAGTTCATCCGCATTTTACCTTCTGATTGGAAAGGAAGCGTCGCAACCACAATACAAGGTATTGCTAGATCTCGAGCGATCTTGGCGATGTGTGGTGTCGCACCTGTGCCAGTTCCACCGCCTAGGCCTGTCGTTAAGATCAAAATGTCGTTACCAATTAATAATTCTCGTAACTGTTTTTCATTCTCTTCTGCGGCGGCAAGCCCAACTTCAGGTGCAGAGCCTGCACCAAAGCCATTAGTCAGATTTTTACCTATAAGGATATTGTCACCAGAACTGCAGTGATCTAGTGCCGCGGCATCGGTATTAATGTTAATAATGGTTAAATCGTCAGACTGAATTTCTGCGCCAAGTAAGCTAGAGGTATTGCATCCACAGCCACCTACACCCGCGAGAAGAACTGTCATTTTTGCATTGTTAGATTCAGGTAAAAACATAAAGTGAACGATCCTTTGTTATGGCCAAGATATTGTTTGTGGACAACATATTGCCACTATATTGAGTCATTTTAATTTTAGTAAGCTTATGAACATAATGTGGATTTTAAATGTGGTCTGATTATCTGCATGCAACTTAACTTAATCGCGAGCTGCTTGGGTTGTGCTTATCTATTAACAGAATGATGAGGCGACAGTAATGAACAGGCATACTCATAAGCTTACAAACCTCTCTTACGACAACCATTTTATATACTTACCCCAATCAAGATAACAGTATATAAAAGGTTACTATGTCTACTACCGATAATGTTAACGCCGAACACTTGAATTCAGTCTTAGCCCTGCTTAATGCCAACAATGATGTACTTACGGTTGCAGAAGATACTGTCAGCCGCACTCACTTCGATCATTTCATTAAGCTAGTCGGCAAACAGTTTCTTAAAACCCCACGTGAGTGTGTTTTAGCGCTCTGTGGTGACAAAAAAGAAATTCTGATGCGTAAATTGTGGGATAGGACTTGTAACCAGCTGGATATCGAACGCAGCATCAAATCGCTATCAAACTTGGTTGAAGTTGAAAGCACACAAGTCGCCAATAATACCTTTGTGTATTTATCCCTGCCAAGCAGCAGTGATGCGGGTCGAAATACCACTGCGGTGATGATTATTGATACCCTCAATATCAGTATTTTACAAAATGAAATGTTACATCCGCGCTTTTTTATACTACAACCATCCGAGATAGTGTTAGGTGATGCCACGTTAATTGAACTCGACCATTACCATGAATATCAATTAGATGATCAGGTGTCTGGGAGTTGCATATTGTCGATGAAATCAGTGGTTAATAGCTTTGTTTTATCGGCTTTTATTGAACACAAATTCAAGCCTGTGAGTTTAGCTAAAATACAGCTGTTTGAGTTAAATGAGCAAAACAGTCTGTTCTCTCAGGTATATATTTTCACAGCACAAATGAGCAATATCAGCGTATCTATGCTGCAGCGACAATTCATCATAGGTTACAACCACGCTGTTTGGTTTATTGAGTTGATGGAGTCGTTAGGACTTGTTGTAAAAACAGATACCTACATGCGTAAAGTGGTGATGAAAAGAGTTCCGCTGCTGGTGTGAAACTATACTAAATAGGTATGGTTAACATTAATGGTGTTTATTTTATGTAAATATATCATTTAGAAGGTTTTTTACACATATAAACCAATGCTATTTTACGGTTGAGTTATTCACAAGAGAGTAATTAATAGATGAAACTAAATTGTTTTATATTACAGAATCACCTTGTCGTAACTAAAGAGTTCGCTGGTGAATTTCAGTACCACTATATACGTGGAGAAAAGTCTACGCGAATTGAAGCGTGGATACTTGATGATTGGAAGAAGTTAAAAAAATACTTATTTGGTACATTAGGTGTATCGGATAAATTGAATATTACGCTGTATTCATTTAAGCACGATCATTATATTTCAACTACGTTTCTTAGTATTTTTAATGGATCTACATCGAATGACTTTTTATCTTTACTTAAAGATAAATTATTTAAAGTTAGTGACAAAGATTTAGGGTTATTAAACTTTGAACCTATGAGTGGAAGACTGGTAGTAAGAGGTGTATCTACTCAATTATTATCTTTATTACAAATTAAAAAGTTAAGTAAAGATAATGATTTTAATCAAAATAAAAATATGAAAAACAAAAACACACGTTCAAGTAATGTTAATACTCATACCAAGAGTGCACCTAAAAAAAATACGGTAGATAATGATTCTTATGAAGGTGTTTGGGTAAATTCATACCATAGTCAATCGGAATTTTCAGATGTTGTTTCCGTAGTGAAGGGAAATGAAACCCAAGGTCTGGTCATGCGTGTAAGCGGCTCTGGTTTTTATCTTTACGTTGAAAATGTCAGCTTGTACGTGCAAAAACGTAAGGTTAGAACAGCATTATATACTTTAAACTCTCGATCTAAAAAAAGCTACACCGTTGAATTCCCTAAAAATGGAGATGTGCTTAGCGTTAAGTTGAACAAAGAAACAAATAATTTATTGGTTAAGGTTGGTGCGGTATGAACAGTAAAATAAAATCTGAATTATCATTTATTGAAGAAGTGCATAATCCAAAACCATTCGATTTAAATATGTTTATGGCAACAGATGTCGTACAGGATGAGATCAAATTTTCCCCTGCGATACTGCCAGAGCAATGTCATTTTATTAAAATTAATGAGATTGGTCATGAAGATAACATGCCACGTAGAGAAACGTTTGAAAATGTAATATCTACGATGAATAATCCAGAGTTTAACTTTGTATATCTATTGTCTGGTAGTGATAAGGGCATTGAGTTGTTCTTGGGTGTAACTCGAGATTATCATCACCCTGACTGTGGACGACTACATGCTTATGATTACGGTGAACTATTACGCGAAAGTTTTATGGGTAATTTTCACGGTAGTTCAGTATCAGATATCACTACTCAGCAAGAGTTAGACGAAACTGTCCTCGGATTAATCGCGAAAAGTAAGCGAGGCTCTTTAATTACTGGTATTCCTTCTGTGAACGAAACTGGAGAAGGTAAAGATTTATATACTCAAAAATTAGATAATTTAGCTAATAGTATGTTGGGTGTTGACGGTTCATGGCAGTTATTAATTGTATGTGATGCAATGCCATTGAAAGAGAAAAATCGATTAAAATCAGAATTGTTTGATATTTATAATAAAGTACACTCGTCATCTAAAACAACGATGCAACAAACGTTTGGTGAAAATAAAGGCACGAGTGCCTCTAAAAGTGATGGCTCCAATAAAGGTGATAATACTGGTACTAATAGTTCTGATACCAAAGGTACTAATAAAAGTAATAACGGTTCTTCAAGCTCTAATGGTTCAAGTGATTCGCATTCAAAAGGTATTTCTTCAGGGATTTCAAAAGGAACAAATAAAGGGACATCTACATCGAGGAGTGAGGGGTCATCAAGTAGTGAATCAGCAAGTACTGAGCATATTAATAAAGAATATCAGGCATTACTCAAGTATATGGATGAAGAACTATTTGAGCGAATTAATGTTGGATTAGTTAAAGGTTTTTTTAAAACGTCTATCTATGCACTAGCTGAAAATCATCTATGCCATCAACGCTTAGTCAGAAATTTATGTTCGATGTGGCAAGGTGATAGTTCAAGTTTTAGTCCATTAAGAGCAACTGAGTTACCGCAAGGCGTGACCGGAGATTTGAAGAGTATCCTGGCTCATTTCCAGAGTATCGAAACAAAAAATAATATAGGGCAAGAGTTACCCCTGATCTTTGGACACCCACAAAACACAAATAAAATAGAACTCAGAACTTGTTTAACAAGTCGTGAGCTAAGTTTAATTTGTGCGTTACCAAGTAAAGAGTTACCTGGGTTACCGCTTAGAAAAGCTGTTGATTTTGGTTTAAACCCTAAGGAAACAAATGAATCGGATGCAATTAATCTCGGTAATGTAATGCATCAAGGAAGTGAACTAACGAATCGTCCGTTAAGCATCAATAAGGAAATGTTAAGTCGACATGTCTTTATTGCAGGGGTTACAGGTAGTGGTAAAACTACAACATGCCGTCGATTATTAACCGAATCAGCATTACCATTCTTAATTATTGAACCAGCTAAAACTGAATATCGTTCATTATTAAGTGAAATAGAAGGGATGGAAGTTTATACCTTAGGTAATGAGAACTATGCACCATTCAGATTTAACCCTTTTGAATTAATGGAAGGGGAGTCGATAACTAGTCACGTAGATTTATTAAAAGCTGCATTCACAGCTGCATTCCCAATGGAAGCTGCGATGCCGTATTTATTAGAAGAGGCTATTTATGAGTGCTATAAAGATTATGGCTGGAATACTGGTGGTTGGGAAGAACCTGAAGATGCAAATATCTATCATGAAAACCCGTGGGGATGTAATGGCACTTATTGGCCCACAGTCGATGATTTACTGAAAAATATGGAACGTGTTGTTAAAAGTAAAAACTTTGATCAACGTTTAGAGTCTGATTACACAGCCTCATTGGTTGCTCGCTTTAAAAACTTAACCGTCGGTGCAAAAGGTAAAATGCTTAACTGTAAAGTTTCAACAGATGTGACCCAATTATTAGATAAAAAAGTGGTTTTAGAATTAGATGATCTAAAGTCACCTGAAGATAAATGTTTGATGATGGGGCTTATCATTTCTCGCTTTGCTGAAGCGATTAAATTACGTTTTTTACAACAGCCAGATTATAAACATATTACCTTGATGGAGGAAGCTCACCGTTTACTTGAAAAACCATCACCTGGTGAAGAGGGTTCACGTAAACACGCGGTTGGTATGTTTACTGATTTGCTCGCAGAAGTGCGTAAATATGGTGAAAGTTTAGTTATTGTCGATCAAATCCCTAATAAACTGGCACCTGAAGTACTTAAAAATACCAATACAAAGATTATTCACAAGCTTTTTGCTCGGGATGATAGGGAAGTCATTGGCGATACCGTTGGACTTGATGAAACTCAAAAAGATTTTTTAACTAATTTACGTATTGGTGAGGTTATCGCTTATTCAGGTGATTGGACTAAAGCCGCACATGCAAAAATAAATCGAGTTGAATCAGATGATAGCGCAACAGATGCTGAGCTAATGGTATTAGTAAAGAATATCGGTTTAGCACAAATGACCGCACAACAAATGAAATACTTCCCTGAACTAAGTATGGAAGATATAAGGTTAACTCCTCAAGAGATTGTGCAGTATCGCCGACTTAAAAATAAGTTTTGGTTAGCTTTAGATCGCCTAGTTGAAAAATCAATTAGAGTAACAGAAGTACCAAGTAAAGCAGGTGACAGTATCCATTCAAAAGCAATGGAAGTTATCGCCCAAGATATGCTGTTTGTTGTTAATGTGATCGATGATACTCATCAATATGATAAAAATATCATTAGCGATATTATTTTAAAACTTCCTTATGAAACAAGCCGTAGTGATAAAAAAGAATATATTGACGTTTTGGATATTTTATTTAATTGCACCTCTCAAGATGCAATAGATAATGTGTTGGATTTTGATAATCAAGCAATATTCAGAGAGCTATTAAATAAAATCTATTAATTAACTACTATATGAGGGGCATAAATGTCTCTCTCAAAAAAGGTAAAGATTATGATCCCAGCAGTAATTATTGCAGCTATCCCACAGATAACTGCAATGGCCTCGACGCTAATAGCAACAATAAGTAAAGCCAGTATTGCGGTACAGGCATTTGTAACAAAACTACCAATGTTAATTGAAAAAATTAAACCTATAGCCGACACTTTATTTAAAGCTATGGAAGTTATGGATGAATTAAAAAACATTCAATCAGCAAGGGAATTAGGAGAGAAAACGTTATCAACAGCACATTCAAAAACGGATTTTGAAAGTGGTGATATATCTAAGAATGTAAAGGATATAGAAAAAACAACTGTTGATCCTGAAGTTATAAAAGAGGTGTCTGATGAAGATATACATGCAGTCGCAACCTCTCTGATGATTTCGGTATTAGAAAGTAAATACGGCCCATGTGCTGAAGACCTAGTTACTTTAATTGCTCGCAGCCCAGTCTTCTTTAATAGTGAACGTTTAGGTATGTATTTAACATTGTGTGATAACACTGGCCTTACAGTGAAAGATATTAGTGATTACTTTTCATCAAATTTGGATAGAAAAGATGTTGCTAAAGTAGAAGATTTATTAATGCAGGCTGAAGGTGACTTACAGCAAGATGAAGTAGTATCAATATTAAAGAATGTTAGACAGGAGAGAGAATAATGGGATTTTGGAGTTCAGTGGGTAGCGCTATTAGTTCAGCATGTAGCTCGGTGTGTAGTGCTGTTAGTTCATTCACATCAACAGCTGTTAATTTAGTGCGTGAAGTCGGCAATATGGCTGTCGAAGGGTTAAAAAGTGTTGCAAATGTTATTTGCAACATAGCTAAGGCACTTGGTTTTATGCAGGTAGATGAAGATCCTGAAGAAGTTGGCGATAAAATTATTCAAGCCGAAGAAATGGGCATTACGTTGGATTCTTGTGAAGGCGACTATGAAAAATATATGGAAAATATCCGTAATTTTAAAGTTGATCCTGAGAAGTCCAAAGAGATATCAGAAAAAGATAAGTTAGTCGCTTGCTCTGTAGTAATGGGAGCTCAGATTGAAGAGCACTATGGTACTAGTATTGCGCCATTAGTTCCTATGATGGCAAGAATGCCTGAATTTTTTAATGGCGGCCGTTTGAAAAGCATGCTTGATGCAGGTTTGTCTATTTCAAAAGTAGGGGACTACTTTAACTCTAGCTTAAATAGAAAAGAAGTTGCCTCAGTTGAAGCTGATCTAGTAAAGCAAGAAGCAAAGACTGCACCAGATAGTGACGATGCACAATTACGAGACATGCTACGTTCAATGCGCGAATAATGATAATAAAGCCACATGATGAGAGACTATTGTGTGGCTTTAGGTAAATAAAATGAAAAGTAATGACGATAGATTAGAAAAAATAAAACATGGCAATTTTTTCGCTGAAAAGCTCACTTATGATGACTTGTGCTTAATCTTGTCACAAGACTCTAAGATCCAATCATTAATACGGCAATGTGCATTAAATAATCAAGAGCTTAATTCAACTGGTAACCAATCAATAAAAACTTCAAAAGTCGAAAATGTGACTGAAACTGAACGAGTTGTTGATTTCGAAAAACTCATAGCAGTTGAAAAAATAGTTGAGGTAGAGAAAGTCATTGAAGTAGACAAATTGATAGTAAAACCTGATCCAATAAGGGCTGAGCTATCACTGTTATTCTTAACGATTAAAACGTTATTGGAAGATTCGGAGTTAAGTTTAATTTTTCGCCTTAATTCAAGAATGTCGGAATCACAGCAACTCACGACCTTCATTATTCAGTGTGCATTATTTATCACACTCGAGCAGTTATGGGAAACGATCGTTCGCCGTTGTAAAGCTGATGCCCGTTGTGCGACTGCGGCTGAAAAAGCATTAGCCATTCAAGTCGTCTCTTTACATAACCAATCATACGTTAATGATAAGTATTCAGTTGTTGATGTACCAAGTGGTGATGATTTTGATTATGAAAACCATCAACGATTAAACTCTAGAGGTGACATCGTTACTGAATTAGCTTTTTATGGATTGAATAAAGAACAACAAATAGAATACAAACCGTTAGTGGAAACCAAATCATGAGTTTAGATGCATTAATTACGAACAGTGTTGTGAATGAATTTAAAAGACAGTTATCAGCGAATCAATTTTGGAAAGTATACGATGAAAATAATAAGGAAATTGCGTTATTTGATAGGTTGACTCACGATTTGTGGGATGGAGTTTCAGATGTAAACACATACTCATATTTAGATGCGAATAAACGAAGTGAACAAATTAATTCAATGCAATTGCCTGAATGGAAAGTCCCTTCTTACTATCAATTAAATGAATTTACAATTAATAGACTTAATCCATATCGTAGTGGTGCCTGTAACCGTTTATTTTCTATATATGGTTTTATTTATGATAGCGGTTATAGTGATGTAGACTCGACACCTATAAGTATATCTGATGGGAGCGTTAATCCTGCTCGGGTGGTCTTTGTAAATAAAGAGTTTGAAAATAAAACTATCAATTTATTTATTAAAAAATTAATAGTTTCAAAATTATATTTAAGCATTAATAATGAAAAAATTGAACCTAGCAGGTTAATTGAATCTACCTATAAGAACCTTGACTACTCTTCAGTACGGTTACCTAAATTAGACGATATTAGCTTAACAGATCCAAATAAAGGCTTATGGGAGTTTCATGGTGACGAATATCAAGAGGGTATAAAACAACTTGGTATTCAAAGTCGCGATCCTGCACAAGATGTAAAAAAAGGCGTTTATGTTGCGATTGATTTTGGCACCAGTAGTACGGTTGTTGCGTATGAAGATCAAAACCAACATAAACTATTACGTATTGGTGTTCGTGATTTCTATGCAGAGCCAAAAGCATCGCATTATGAAAATCCAACGGTATTAGAATTTTTGAATATTCCATCGTTATTAGAACAATGGAGTAAAGATACTTACCGACCGAATGTCAGTTGGGATGATGTGCGCTGCTCTCATGAAGCTCAAGCAAACTTCAGAGATAATGAAGGTGACTCGAAGGTGCTCGCAAGCATATTGCCTAAGATGAAACAGTGGGCATTACGTAGTGCTGAAAATGATGCAATGACACGTATTACCGACCGAGAGAATGGTGAAGAACATATTCTGTCACCATTAGAAGCGAAAGAGTTAAGTGATTTAACTGAGCTATCTGTTAGTAATGCTGATGAATTTGATCCAATAGAGCTTTATGCTTGGTTTTTAGGAATGAATATTAATTGGCGTCAACGCGGTATCTTCTTAAATTACTATATGACGTTTCCTATTGATTACCCTAAAGAAGCGAAAGCGAAGATACTATCGTCATTCTCGCGTGGCTTACAGCGTAGTTTACCAAAAAGCTTAATTTCACAACCTATCTTTAAAGATTTTTTTGTTGAGGAAAGAGCATCTGAACCAGCCGCTTATGCTGCTAGTGCATTAGACCGCTTGAATATAGAACCAACAGAAGAAGGCACCCCTTATGCAGTCTTTGACTTTGGTGGAGGTACCACAGACTTTGATTTTGGTTTATACCGTTGGGCTGACGAAGATGAAGAAAATCTTGGCTACGAAGAAGTCTTTGAGCATTTTGGTTCTGCGGGCGATAAATTTTTAGGAGGCGAAAACTTACTTGAAAATATGGCTTATTTAACGTTCCAGTCTAATTTGAAAATATGTCGAGAACATAAAATAACGTTCACGAAACCTTTAGATGCTAAAGAGTTTTCAGGCGCTGAAATGTTTATTGATAAAACACAAGCGGCACAAACTAATACATTAATGTTGATGTCTGCTTTACGTCCTCTATGGGAAACTGGCGAGTTACCTAAAGCGAACAATGGTGTGATTAAATTACACTTGTTGAAGCGTGATGGAGATAATCAAAGCTGTGACATTGAAATAAATAAAGAAGAATTACTTACTTACTTACGTAATCGAATTTTTGAAGGTGTAGATAACTTTTATACGGCCATGAAAAAAGCTTTTACTGGTGAACAGATTGATAAAGTACATGTATTGCTTGCTGGTAACTCGAGCCGTTCAGACATAGTTACTGAAATTTTCGATAAAACAGCTGAGATACAAGGCTTAAACCGAAAAGATAACGTTGTAGAAACTAATGTGTCAGAGTTGAATGATATTGAGTTAAAACAATTATATATTGATAATGTCGGAGAGTTAGCTTTTGCTCAGTTATTAGATGTTTACTCTGAATCTGATGTATTTACTTATATTCGATTATTTGGTTTGCGTCCAGTAAGTGAAATGCTTCAAGAGATCAACTTTTTTAATAAAAAGAAAATGGTTTGGGGTGAGAATAGCCCTGATATATTGGTCTATTTACCGCTTGAATATGATAAAGACGATTTATACCAACCAACTTGTAAAACAGGTGTTGCCTTGGGTTTACTTAAGCTAACTCCAGGTTCAACAACCAAAGTCATTAACCATACAGCGGTACAAACTGGTGGTCAGGCTCCATTCGCTTATTCGATAGGTCGTATACGTCGTAAGAAGTTTGAAGTCAGTATTGCTCAAGGAGATGACTATCAAGAATGGGTACAAGTTGGCCCTATTCGTGAAGGAACTTTCCGGATTGTAACGACTCAAGCAGCGGTGGCAAATACAGGTAATATGTCAGAGGATGATCCGAGTTTAAATTATACTCGAGTTGTCTTTGATGGACCAACCGATGGCCATAAAGTATTTGTTAAAGCTATATCACCTGCGGTGGTCGAATTAGTCACGGGGGTATCAATGGAAGCTATTGAGCAAGGTGAACTTGCGCATAGCCGAGAACTCTCGTTTAGCTAAATTTAATCAGCAGTCTAATTATTTATATTACGATATAAAACCAACTGTTAACCATAAAAGAACACCTGACTTTAGGTGTTCTTTCTTTCAATCCCAACTCCTTCAGAACTACCAACCCCCACCCATATCAAGTACACTATAACTACTTGTTAATGTAAGGGTATTCCATGCAGTCTCTTAATTTTGAATTAATTCGTGGTCACAACGAAAAGCTCGCTAACTTAGGGATGCTGGCAGAACAAATCATCCATCTTGATCCCGGTAGTGCGATCACGCGCTTACGTGGCTTCGCTGAAGAAGTGACAAAAGAAATTTATGACATCGACCGCTTGGCGCGCTTGCCACAGTCGAGTTTCATGGACTTGCTGAAGAATGATGCCTTTATCGATATAACTGAATCTCGTTTACGCGACCAAATTCACTTCCTGCGTATTGAAGGTAATAAAACCGCCCACGGTGGTGATGGCTCATTAAATAAGGCCTATGAAGTATTAGGCACTGCGCATAATCTCAGTCAGTATTTGGCGGTAAACTACTATGGTTTCCAAGTTTCCGATCTGACCGAACTCGCGTATCCAGAAAAACCTGCATCAGCAGTCATTACCCAAAAGCAGTTTGAAAAAGTATTAGAGCAGAATCAAGCCGAACAAGACAAGTTAATTGAACAGCTTGATATTGAACGTGCTGGACGTGAAAAAGCCGAAGCGACGGCAGAGCAATTACAACAAGCAAAATACCGCAGTAATCAAACCGCGAATAGCCTAGAGTGGGATGAAAACAAAACCCGTCAGTTATTAATTGATAGCCAGTTAACGCAAGCGGGTTGGAATATCAAAGATCCCGAGCAAGTGGGTATCGAAATTGAAGTTCAGCATCAACCAACTAATTCAGGTATTGGTTATGCCGATTACGTGTTGTGGGATGATGATGGTACGCCACTGGCTGTTGTTGAAGCTAAGCGGGCCCGAGAGCATATGCAACAAGGTCGCGAACAAGCGCGTTACTACGCCGAAGGTTTAGCGAAACAACACAACTGTCCGACGCCGATTGTGTTTTATACCAACGGTTACGAGATCTGCATTTGGGACACCAAACAATATAATACCTATCGCCAAATCTTTGGATTCTATTCTAAAAATAGCCTTAAATTTTTGCAGTTTCAGCATAAGCATAAAGAGCCTAATTTAGAGTTATTAAACCCGAGCGAGAGTATTGCTGGTCGACCTTATCAAATTGAAGCGATTAAAGCAGTTACCAACCGCCTGCAAAACCAACGTCGTAAGTGCTTAATTGTGCAAGCAACGGGCACAGGTAAAACCCGTGTATCGATTGCGCTGGTGGATCTGTTATTACGTGCGCGTTGGGCTAAACGTGTGTTGTTCCTGTGTGACCGTAAAGAGTTACGTCGCCAAGCGGACAATGCCTTTAAAGAGCATCTACCAAGTGAACCGCGTTGTGTGATTGGCGAGAAGAATGCCGTTGACCAGTCAGCGCGTATTTTTGTATCTACATACCCAGGCATGATGAATCGTTTCTCGCAATTAGATGTGGGCTTTTTCGATCTTATCATTGCCGATGAATCACACCGCAGTATCTATAATCGTTACCGTGATATTTTTGATTACTTCGATGCCAGCCAAGTGGGACTAACCGCAACGCCAGTTAAGTTTATTGCCCGAAATACCTTTGATTTATTTGGCTGTGAGAATGGCGACCCGACGTTTAACTTTGACTTAGCGGAAGCGATTACGCATGAACCGCGTTTCTTAAATAATTTCCGCGTTAAAGAGTTTACTACCGAATTTTTGCGTGATGGTATCCATTACAACAAATTGTCTGACGAACAAAAAGCGCAACTTGAAGCAGACTTAGGTGAAGAAGAGGCGCAACAAACCACAATCAAAGGTAAACAAATTGGCAAAAAGATCTTCAGTGATGAAACCGACAGCAAGATCTTAGAAAACTTGATGGAAAACGGCATTAAAGATGCAACCAATTCACTCGTTGGTAAAACCATTATCTTTGCCCAAAGCCAAGCCCATGCTGAACGTTTAGAACACTTGTTCTCGCAAGAACTGTATCTTGAATACGGCACCAAAGTATGTAAAGTGATCCACAACAAGGTCGACCGTCCTGAAGCGCGTATTGATGAATTCAAGAAAGGCGACAACGATTTTCGTATCGCTATCTCGGTCGATATGATGGATACCGGTATCGACGTACCAGAGATTGTAAACCTTGTATTTGCTCGTCCGATCCGTTCGTGGGTTAAATTTTGGCAGATGATTGGCCGTGGAACTCGTTTATGCGAAAACCTATTTGGGCCGGGTAAGGACAAACAAGAGTTCTTAATCTTCGACCATTACGGTAACTTTAAATTTTTTGAAGAAGAGTATACCGAAGCAGAACAAAGCCAAAGCCGTTCATTATTACAAACAGTCTTTGAAGCGCGTTTAGCCTTGGCTGATGCCGCATTGAAAAAAGCCAATGTCAGCGTATTTGAAATGGTTGCGGCTCAGCTTAAAGCGGATATCTGTGACTTACCCGATGGCACTATTGCTGTACGCCGTGAATTACGCAGTGTGAAGCAGCTACAAGAAACCGATATGCTGTTGAACATGGACGCGCATATACGTCATATTTTAGTCGATAAGATCGCCCCATTAATGGGTTATCGCACGCTACAAGACAAAGATGCGGCGATGCTTGACCGCTTACTCGCGCAACTTCAAACGGCACAATTACTCGGTAACACTGAGGTTGAAACCTTAAAAGCAGAATTGATTCAGCAAGTACAAAGCCTAGCCATTAACATTAATGAAGTACGTAAACAGGGCGAAGCTATAGCAGTGGTGCAGACTCAAGAATACTGGGAAACACTCAATGTTGGTAAGTTAGAAAAAACGCGTCAAAGCTTACGGTCGATCATGAAGTTTAAAAAGAAAGAAAGTACGCCATATCAACAGACACAAACGACATCAACGCCGGATGGTGATGAGCAGATGCATGATCGTCTCGTGGTGATTGGTGATAACAACGAAGCCATGGCGTATCGTCAGCGTCTTAAAACGATTTTAGATACCATGTTAGCAAACAATCCAGTATTGCAAAAAATACACCGTAACCAAGCGGTGACAGAGGCTGAGTTGAAATCATTAACCTCTACTATTTTGACGCAACATCCAGGTGTAGATGCTAACGCGCTAAATACGTTTTATGGCAATACTCCTGCTCAGTTAAATGAAACCCTGTGCAAATTAGTAGGCTTGGATGCTGAAATGGTCAGTGAAAGTTTCACCCAGTTCATTATGACGAATCAGTTAACGTATCAACAAACGCAATTTTTGAATCAATTAAAAAACTTTATTTGCCGTAATGGTCGTATCAAAATGGCACAGTTGTACGAAGGGCCATTTGAAAGATTAACTAATGGTGAAGGCTTAGATATCTTTGATGATGTACGTGCCGATGAATTAGAAGTGCTGATGCAACCATTCTTACTGCCTAACGGCTAAAATACCGACAAACTTGTCGACAAAAATACCCCTCTAATGTGTCACTCACGATCATCGCTTGTGAATTACACATGGAGGGTTAAACTCGCTACTATTGAAATAGCCCCCAAACATTATTACAGAGAACACTTATGCTAACTGGTCAAATTCGTAACGACATCGATTCCTTGTGGGAAAAATTCTGGACTGGCGGCATTACTAACCCGTTATTGGTGATCGAGCAGATCAGTTACTTAATGTTCTCGCGTTTACTTGATATGCAAGAAACCACAGCAGAGAAAAAATCAAAACGTTCGGGACAAGCTTTCACACGCCAATTCCCTGAAACACCAGAAGGCCAGTTATTACGCTGGAATAATTTTAAAAACATGTCTGGTCAAGAACTGCTGCCACATTTAAAGAAAAATGTATTCCCACACTTTTCACAAATTGAATTAGCGGGTTCTGATATCGCGCAGTTCATGGCAGATGCGGACGTTGAAATTCGCAGTGAGTCAGTATTAATTGCCGCAGTAGAAATGGTAGACAAGTTACCGCTAGAACAGAGTGATGTGAAAGGTGATATTTACGAATACTTATTAAGTAAATTAGCTTCTGCGGGTATTAACGGCCAGTTCCGTACTCCACGCCACATTATTGACATGATGGTGGAAATGATTGATGTGCAACCAACAGATGTGATTTGCGATCCAGCCTGTGGTACAGCAGGTTTCTTATCGCGCACAATGGAATATTTGACGCGCGTTAACTCAAGCCCTGAAAGTATTTATCAAGACGAAGACGGTAATCCTGTGTATACAGGTGACTTATTAGCGCCGTTTAGTGAGCATATTAATAACGATATGTTCTGGGGTTTTGATTTTGATAACACCATGCTACGCGTATCAGCAATGAACATGATGTTACATGGTGTCAGCAGCGCCAACATTACTTATCAAGACAGCTTAAACAAAAGCTTTATGGACAAAGATCAGGAAGAAAATTTCTTCGATAAGATCTTAGCCAATCCTCCGTTTAAAGGCAGTTTAGACGAGCAGTCTGTTAACCCTGAAGTATTGAGTACGGTTAAAACCAAGAAAACAGAGTTACTATTTTTAGCTTTGATTTTACGTATGCTAAAACTCGGTGGCCGCAGCGCAACAGTCGTGCCAGACGGTGTGTTGTTTGGTAGTTCAAAAGCCCATAAAGATTTACGCCAAGAGCTAATCGAGAATAACCAATTAGAAGCAATGATCTCGCTGCCAAGTGGTGTATTTAAACCATATGCAGGTGTATCAACAGGTATCTTGATTTTCACCAAGGGCGGCACTACTGACAACGTATTGTTCTATGATATGAAGGCGGATGGTTACTCGTTAGATGATAAACGTCATCCAATTGCAGATAATGATATCCCAGATACGAAAACTAAATGGAAACGCTATTCTGAGCTTTATCAAGCAGGCGATACGGATGCGTTAGCGGCTGAATTTGGTGATAAAACCCAAGCTGCTTTCATGGTAAGTGCTGAAGATATTAAAGCGCAGAAATTCGACTTGTCGATAAACCGTTACAAAGAAGTAGTTTACGAAGAAGAGACTTACGAAGAACCAAAAGTTATCTTGGCTAAACTGAAAGCATTAGAAAATGAGATCCTAGCTGACTTGAATGAGTTAGAGGCGATGCTATGAGTTGGCCTATGGTGAAGCTGGGTGATATAGCTACTTTTATTAATGGTGATCGAGGTAAAAACTATCCTTCAAAGGGTTCTTTTGTTGATACTGGAGTTCCGTTTATTAATGCTGGTAATTTATCTTCAAATCATACTATTAAAGAAAATGAACTGAATTATGTTACTCAAGAAAAATATGATTCATTAAGTAGTGGGAAGATTGACAAGAATGATATTTTATTTTGCTTAAGAGGTTCTTTAGGTAAGTTTGCTATTGTTGACTCGACTATGCAAGGTGCTATTGCATCGTCACTCGTTATTATTCGTTCAAATGAGAAAGTTAACCTGAACTATTTAAAACATTATTTAGGTAGTGTTCTATGTCAACGAGAAATTAATTTTTTTGAAAATGGTGCCGCGCAACCTAATTTGTCAGCAACAGATCTAAAAGGGTTTAAGGTTCCACTTCCACCACTAGAAGGACAAAAACGTATTGCAGCGATTTTAGACAAAGCTGATGGCGTGCGTCAAAAACGTAAACAAGCTATCGATCTAACTGATGATTTTTTGCGTAGTGTGTTTTTGGATATGTTCGGTGATCCGGTTAATAATACTCGTAGATGGACTAAGAAAAGCCTCAACGACGTTTTAACTTCGATTGATAGTGGGAAGAGCCCTGTATGTGAGTCTCGTCCAGCAGAAGGTGATGAGTGGAGCGTACTCAAATTAAGCGCTGTAACATCTGGTAATTATTTAAGTTCGGCTAATAAAGCGTACTTACAGGCGTCAGAATTGAGCTATAAGCATGAAGTTAAAAAAGGTGATGTATTATTTACTCGAAAGAATACAAAACATCTTGTAGCTGCTGTTGCTTATGTATTTGAAAGTGAAGAAAGAAGGCTAATGCCGGATTTGATCTTTAGATTGAATGTAAAAGATAAAGAAATACTTGATCCATTGTATTTATCTGCGGTTTTATCGAATACATCGCAGAGAAGCTTCATTCAATCTCTCGCTGGTGGAGCCGCTGGTTCAATGCCTAATATCTCTAAGGCTAAGCTTATTGAAGTTGAAATCCCTATCCCTCCTATAGCATTACAGCGTAAATTTGCATCTATAGTTCAACATGTAAGAGATAACAGTAAAAAGAAACAAGAAAGTCATGATGTTGCTAACAGTTTTTTCGATTCACTAAGTCAAAAAGCCTTTTCAGGCCAATTGTAATTTAAGTGCCACTCTCTGAAAGGGAGTGGCATTGATTATTTATAGCGTCGACTTAAATCGTGAACCGCTATTAACTAAATAAATCAGCTACTTTATTTTTAGCTTTACCCTTCACTTTTTTATCAATGCAGGTTGCAACGCTCGTTAAAGCTAATGCGATTACACCCATATCATCAGTGTAACCAAGGATAGGTGTTAAATCTGGTATAGCATCAATAGGTGAAACTAAATATGCTAAAGCACCGTAGATTGCAGTTTTGTGTGCAAGAGTACAGTTTTCACTTTCAGTAGCGTAGTAAAGAGTAAATGCTTTTTCTAAACATTCCTCTCCGATTGCGACAGCATATTTCTTACATTTATTAAAAAATCCATCTTCAGAGTAGTCCTTCGCATTATCTTTATCTGACATTTTCATTCTCATTTAATATGTAGGTTAATGGTTTTTAACACGGTTTATTTTAAATTAAATTTATAGAGTAATAAATTTATTTTTTTAATATTGTGAAAGTTTATAATTCATCTTTATTATAATATATAGAACTATTGGGGGATTATAATATTTGTCTGTTCGTGACTGATTACGACCCAATACATTCAATATTAGGCATTCAATATCAAGGCATGACAATATTGTATTTTATAATTTAAATTTTATTCACAAGCTTATGAATACCTCAATATAACCGCCATCTTTATACTCAGTTAATATCCTAAATTTAACCACTGGTATTCATTAATGACTTTGTATTTCATCTTCGCCGTCCTCGCTATTATCGACTTGTATTTTGTATCCATGCAACGCTCAAGCATCAAATTAATCCGCAACGCAGACATGCTATATGGCACTGATATGTTCACGCGATTTAAAGAATCAGGTGCACTACGTATCATGCTGCCTTTGTGGGCGAATACCATTTGGGTGGTTAAAGCAGTGAAATTAATGGTGTTGTATTACATCTATATGGAGTCGGGGGCTTACATCGCATATGCTGTATTCAGCGCACCTATTGTTATCTCTTTTATCTTATCCTTACCGTATTTATGCCACCTGTTTCATCGTTTCTATCTAGAGATATTTGCAGCAAGGTTAAGCTACCTTGACTCGGTGACGATCGTGTTATCTGCGGAAGAGGTGCAAGCGTTGAGCCAAACGATTGATAACGCGAAGGAGTATTACAAAATGTATTGAAGTGAGTTTGTAAAGATATTGGGAATTAATGAGAACAATAGATTAAGTATTTAGCTCAATTATTAAGCTGCGGTATGGTGAATGTACGATTGCGGACATTATTTTTATTCGATAAGCAGTATGATCTTAATATTTATAGTTAATTTATAAAAATATATCGTATAGATAACTTTTTTTATAAACGTAATATGTAAACATTACATAAATTGTAAGCTTATGGTTGTGAAAAATTATTAACTACCTCGCTATACTTTAAATAATTATATAACCGTATTCATAGTTTGAATTAATAGCGTAATACGGTGAACTCATTTTGATTTTACATGGGAAAAGAAGTATGTCTGATGTTACTGCGTATTGCTCTTGGTGTTTTAGTAAAACTAAACACGAGCTTACCTTTAGAAATATGTTCACTCGTAATGTTTATAAATGTACGTCCTGTGAAAACCATACATTAACTTGTCGTTATTGTAGTGAAATGACAAAGGGGCAGCCAAGTAATCAAACATTAAAAGAAATGGAGCTAAGTGGCTTAACTAAAATAGCTCAGTCTTGGGACAATGAACTGTGCGCTGAACACGATGGCTCAATTGCATCTTTTTCTACTTTAGACATGAAAATCACTGATATTACTGAATATGAGAATATTTTTCTGAGAGATAAATATAATCTTGCTAAAGCAGGGAAATATGCAGGGTTAGGTGTTGCGGGCGTCGTCAGTGTCGCTGGTGTTGCTGCCACAGCTGGGGCGGGAGCTGCTCCTATGGCTGCAGCTATGGGACAAATGGGTCTGTTAGGCACTGCGGCAACTGGTACCGTAATTTCGACATTATCAGGGGCTGCACTTACAAGTGCATCTTTAGCTGCCGTAGGGGGGTCTGTTGCAGTTGGAACAGCTATAATATCTGCAAGTGGCCTTGCTTTAGGCGGTGTCATGGGGGGGGTGATCGCTAATCAATATCATGGGGAAGATGACAGTTTCGCTATATCTAAACTTAGGAAAAGTAGCTCAAAAACAAAAACTATTTTTATTAATGGTTTTACACAAGAAAATGAAACAGATTTTTATGACTGGCAATGCGGACAATTAGCTTTTGACTCATCTCATACAATGTATTCAGTCAATTGGGGAGCTAAAACGAATGCGAAGCTTGGGATGGCATTTGGTAAGGGCGTTGGAACTCAGGCGGCCAAGAAAATGTTAATTGAGATGGCAAAAGTGGGGGGCAAAGGTGCTGCGGCAAAACTAAACCCGCTTGGTCTGCTTGCTATGTTTGGTGATCTTTTAGCTAACCCTTGGCATAGCTCGATGTTGAGAGCGGCACAAACCGGAATTCAGGTTGCTGAAGCTATATCAAGAACAGAGGGCCAAAAATTTAATTTAGTTGGGCACTCATTAGGTTGTAGGGTTATTTATTATGCATTAGAAGCTTTATCCTCTAAAGATAAAAAGTATATTAATGACGTAATCCTATTAGGTGGTGCGGTTGGACGAAATGATAAAGATGGTTGGGAAAAGGCTTTAACTTCAGTCGATGGTAAAATTTATAATTGCCATACGAATCAAGATAAAGTGCTTTCAGTCATTTATAAGACCGCTAATGCTGGTTTAAGTGATCCTATTGGTATTAGTCCAATTGAAATAACAAATTCAAAACTCAGGAATATCAATTGTGATTATTTAGTTGATTCACATATGAATTGGAAAAAGCATTATGAAGAAATACTTAATATGATTTATCGCTAAACTAATAAGCTTACGAACCTCCATTGAACCGACCATTCGATATTCTATGCATGAACGTAATAACGCAGACTATTAAGACGTTATTACTTATTTTACAGCGATAGAAAGGTTGGTTATTTATGACAGTACTTAAGTTTAAATGTTTAATTAAAATGGGTCGTGGCGGTACTGCTTGGAGAGTTATCCAATAATCTAACGCATTAGCCGCATGTGAAGAATTCACCATGCTTTACGGTAAAGAAAATATGAAGTCAGGTATTTTTAGTGCGAAGTAGCGTTACTTTTCGTACCTATTTAGACTCTACGATTCAGTACATTCCAGGTTGATCATGATTGATAATATAGAAAAACGCTTTGAAAGTGCGTTAAATAAATTTGATGAAACGACTAATAAAGCCAAGCAAGTCGCTGAGTCGACCAAAGAGATAGAGTTTGATCCGACTAAGCGGGATGCTATTTTGGAAGTCGTTGATGATCGAATTAGCAAGGTCACGGCAGATTTACGAAAAGAAATGGCAGAAGAACGTAAGTTAATTATTAAACATCAGAAAAAATCACTCATGATTAATATCGGCATTACTAGCATGGTGGTAATCGCTTTTGTGTTTAACTGTTTCTTGGGGTAGTCAATGAAACTAATCGCGATATTTATTTTTATCATGTTCCTTTATGGCGTGATTAGCCTTGCGTTTAAAGTTCGAAATTCAGTTAAGTAGTTTGGTGTATTGTTATTGTTTTATTAGGATTAGTTAATAATGAAAAAGTTATTTGGTAGTGCGCTAGAAGCGGTGAAGAACGTCGATACAAATCAATTAGCTAATCAAGCGAGAGCGTTTATCGCTGAAAATACTGAAGCAAAGTTTGTTGCAAGAGAAACACCATCAATAACATTAGCAACAGTAAGAGAAGGTAAATCACCAAGCGTACTGGTTATTAATGGGTTTCTATCACAGCGTGGTGAAGATGTATCGGATTGGCTTAGTGTTGTTGATGAACTATATCCTAAGAACAATGTGATACACGTGCAATGGAGTGCGGGTAACTTAACTGAAATGGCACTGGGTGACGGTATTGTTGCTGGTGGTGTAGGCGGCGATAAAGGTGTCGGGAAGCTTTTAGCTGCTGCAAAGCTAGCAAGAGGTGTGACACCAGCTGGTATCGCAATGATTGCTGGCGGTGTCGTAGGGGATAAGTTTGTCGGACACTGGAAAAAATCATTTAACGAAACTCTACATGTAGGTAATGATCTAGCCAAAGCAATACAAGGTGATGAAAGCTTACAAGGTTGTATCTTGATGGGACATTCATTAGGTGCACGGGTTATTCGTCATACATTGAATAACCTTGATGCAAATAAAGTTTCAGCAAGTTACCTATTGGCTGGCGCGGTGTCTGCGGAAGCTGAACAATGGGCTGATATTCTAGAAAAACACACTGAGCACCGTCTTGTGAATTGTTATGGCGATAATGATTATATTCTCAAAGGCGGCTACCGCGCTGGGACTTTGTTTAACCATACTCCGGTAGGCCTTACTGAAATTGGAAACAATAATACGAAACAAGTGATGAACTTAGATGTATCAGAATTTGCATCAGGGCATACAAGCTATAAAAATGAAAAAGTAGGAAAAGCGTTAGCTGGTATTTTAAATCAATTAACGTTTGGTAAAAAATCAGAATTATCATTGCGTTATTAGGGTATATCTAAAAGCTATCTAAATATAAGGTAATATTATTAATGTCATATGAATTATCGGTGTATGAAAAAAATGCAATTCAATCAATCTTTGAATGGAAAAACCCGCCAGTAACTTGGTGGACAAAAACAACAGGTGCAATCTCAAAACCTTTTAATTTCGTAGGTGATTTATTTACTAAAGTACCGGGTGTTGACTGGGTTCTTGAAAAATCTGTTGGTGGGTTAGTTGACCTGCTAAATGATTTTGCTCACTGGAGCGTAAGACCTGAAGCTATATATAAAGAATATAGAGCTGCAGGGCATGCAACAGTAAAAACTCCCCAAGATATATTCAAGTTAGATTTGGAAGATGCTGATAAAGTTAACGGTTATTTAGGCGCTAAATATAAATCGCTGGCAGCTGCTGAAGGTGCTGCTGCAGGTAGTGTTGGTTTAGTCGGTATTGCCCCAGATATTGTTGCGATAATTGCACTTAACCAAAGAGCAATTGCTGAGTATGCGACTTATTTTGGCTTTGATATATCATCGCAACAAGAACGGTTATTTGCATTAAATATTTTAGGCTATGCCTCAAGTCCTGATGACTTAGCAAAACAAGTAGCAATGGCGCAGTTAGTTAAAATTGGACAAGATGTAGCTAAAAAGAAAACTTGGAAAGTGTTGGAGCAGCACACCTTTGTTCAAATTATCCAAACAATAGCAAAGTCGTTAGGTATTCGTTTAACAAAAGCAAAATTGGCTCAAGTAGTTCCAGCAACTGGCGCTATTGTTGGTGGTGGGTTTAATGCTTATTATACAAGTAAAGTTTGCGATACTGCATATTATTTATATCGTGAGCGATTTTTAGCTGAAAAATATGGTGCAGATATTATTGACTCGTCAGTGGCACCAGCTGACAGCATCATTCCTGATTATCAAGATTAAAGTAAATTTCACAAGCTTATAAGTTTCACTATAACTCATAAGCTTGTGAATATATCTTCAAACCAAAAATCTTTTACACTGCCGTTATAGTGAATATCACCCTGATAGTCACAGAAGATGTAAAAGGTTATTTTCATGCAAGCACATTTCTCTTATCACGCATTCCAACGTGTTAAAGGTCGTATCTCAATGCCACATTATGAATTAGCAAAACGTTTAGATGATGACCTTGTGATTAATATCGGTGACGAGCCAAATACCAATCGAGTGCATAAACTATTTTACAGTGAAGCGGATTACATGTGCTTCGTGGCGGTGCAAGACTGTCATACAGGCATGATAATTACTATTTTACCTATCGACTATCATGAGAATATAGCCTGGTCAGTCCCTATCGAGCTGCAACAACAAGCGAAGTTACTCATTCTAAAAGAAGCCTACATCTCTATGCCTGTTTCAGACACACCACCGACCGATTATTCTAATCAGCTCGAGCCTCAGGTATTTAAAGTATCTGCAACTGTAGTTAATGAGTACGGTGAGCGTGTACGTAGCATGACGCTAGGCAGTTGGCAGAGTGGTCCTTATGGGCAGAGTATTGATGCGTTAGTTGATGACAAAAAATTTGTTAGTAATTTGAAGCAGATTATTGACGATAAACTTGCTTGTACTGCTCAGCTTAAAGAATTCGTGCAAACCATTATTATAAAATTAGGAAAAAAGGGCGATTCCGTACTGTATGCAAAGTCTGATTTGATCTCAGCGGGGGCTTAGCACAAGCATTATGATTACTTCTTACCAAATGGCGATAATTTAAAATTATTATGACTGTAAAAATATAAAAAAATTAAGTCAGTTATTGTTTTACGTCAGATCTTATTGCGTTTAACGTAAATAACTACCAAGCGATATACCTAAGCGATTGTTTACATGAGATAATCCATTTAATCTTGCTAAGTCATTGAATAGGTAATGAACAACCATGAAAAATATTCTTGTTGCAGTTACGGGCGCTAGCCCACAAGTATTAACCGAAACCTTATACGGTTTGCATACGCAAGGTAAAGCATTCCCAGATGAAATGTATGTCATTACAACGCAAGATTCGAAAGAGATGCTGATGGATGGTCTATATACCCGCGGACATTTACAAGCTTTGTATGATGAATACCAACTGCCTGCCGTTAAGTTTGACGAATCACATATTTGGGTTATTGAAGACGAAGACGGTAATTTACTTCATGATGCTAAGCGTGAAGAAGACCAATCGGTGATGGCTGATTTTATCACCCGTAAAGTTGCCTGGTTAACGGAACAAGATGATTGTGTTATTCATGCGTCAATTGCTGGTGGCCGTAAAACCATGGCATTTTATATGGGTTATGCCATGTCATTATTGGGCCGTGAACAAGATACCTTAAGTCATGTATTTGTGAATGACGAATTTGAATTTGTCAGAGACTTTTACTTTCCGACGTTAAAGGACAACTGGATCACAGGTAAAAAACCAGGCGAAACGCTTAATACCAAAGATGCTGAGATCACCTTTGCCGAGATCCCGTTTGTACGTATGCGCAAGTCGTTATCTAATGATCTTATCGGTCAGATAGACCAAGCTTCATTCAGTAAAACCGTCGCAAAAATGAATGCTGCAAATCAAAAGTTATCAGTGAAAGTATCAATGAATGCTAAGACACTGTCAGTTCTTGGCATTGATATTAAATTAACCCCGAAAGAAATAGCGTTTTATCAATGGTTATTACAACAACCAAATCGCTCCATTTTGGCAGACCGTGTATTTACTGATAACAAGCAACACAGTATTAATTATCTCGATATTTACACCCAAGTCGGCGATGATCCTCGCGTATTAACTGGCACATTTGGTATTGAAAATACTATCGCTTGGAAGGAGGGCGATATAGCTATGTTAAAAACGATGGAAGTTGAATTTATTCAACCGATTAGATCATCTGTGAACAGTAAATTAAAGAACGCATTACCTATTGATGTACTTGAGAAAGTGAAGATCCAATCAAAGAAACAAAAGGGTATTGCAACTTATTGGATTGAACCTGAACTGATATTAATTTGTGATTAATCATTAGTAACAGTTCCGCAAACCTTCAATGACAGGTTTTTATCTAAATATAAACTAGGTTAAGCCTGTCACTCTGCCATCCTGAATCTTGTCATACTTCATATCATAAGCTTACAAACGACAGCCTAAATAAATTTAACGTATATTCGATTCATACCAACGAAACATACTTAAATTTAAAGGACGCCAGACATGAACAGCAGCCCACAAGCAAGAAAATTCAGCAAGTACCAAAAAGACATAATCAAAGAGCTAACAAAGACATTAGGCCTGATCCCTTTTACATATCAAAAAGCAAAAAATAATCATTTAAAAGTACTTATTGATGGTGTTAAAAAACCACTTTATACCGACTGCACGCCTTCTGACTACAATTCTCAACATAATTTCATGTCGATGGTGAGACAAGAGGTTCGGGGGATAGGTAAAGACGTATCGTACGGACCAACAATGCAGAAAAATAACAGAATTGATCTGCAAATGAATAAAAAACTCAATACTGAAAAGATGTTAAAAGCCATTCTTAAATCATTACGTCACATAGCTACTTCAATTGAAAAACGCGAAGAAAAATTGGTTATTGAAGCGGGCACAATAAAGCCGATTAGTGAGCACCGTAAGGTACTTATCACTGACTCGATTCAACGTGCAAAGCGTGACAATTCAGGTCTAGGCTATCTGACTAACAAAGAAATGAACGCACTCGAAAAAGAGTTAAAGATACATATAGATTTCATGCTGCCAAATGTTGCTTATTATGCACTGAAACTGAGTGAATTAGGTAAGGTGAAAACACCAAATCAAAATGATACTGGGATAGCAAAAGATGAAGCAATTACTATTGCATCAAGTAATCAAATAACAGAGACAAGTTGTAGCAAAATGAATAATGAAAGCATGGATGTTGGCACGGTGGATGGTACTAATACGAAAGATAGTACTAATACTGTGAGTGAAATTAACATTGAGTCATCCGCTAAATCGTCAGAACAGAGCGCGGTAATCGATAATCAATCTGCAGATATCCACACAGTTACATCATTAAGTGATAGTGCTCGTATTGCAGTGTTACTGCAATTGACTAACAGTGAAGCGGCACAATTAATCGCAGATATTACTCAAGCTGTAGAACTTAACCGTCAGGCTGATATGCAGCATGTGTTGAGCTTTATGCAAGAGAAAGGTATTTCACTAGATGATATCGCCGCGCAGTTATCAGAAGTTCGTGCTGCAAATGAAGAATCACCGAAATTACATTCAATCGCATAAATAAAGCAATATTGAATAAAATAGCGATAAATATGGTCGAGATATTGAATAGAACTAGTCTGTGATTTAATAAAGCATCAATCGTGCGGTACATGCTGACATGCTGACATGCTGATATGTGGCATAATGTGTCTAAGTGACTTATATATGGTAATAAATGTGCATAATACGACTGGTGGAATGAAGCAAGGCGATAGAATTGCTAACATGGCTAAAAGGTTGGTTGATGGTGACACGCTAACTGTTAATGCAATGACAAAAGAGTTTAATGTCGATTCAAGAACAATAAAACGAGATTTTAAGCATTTAGATATATTTGGCTTAATCCGAGATAAATCTGGGGTACGAATGTCAAATTCGTACCACTCTCAGCTTTTAAAAATTCGCATCGAGGCTGGTTTACAGGAGTTTTATGATCTTACCGATGTAAATAATAACGGTAATAACAAAGGTAATATAAAGCATGAGTCAAAAGATATTGATTATGTGGAGAATGTGCCGAAGACGGGATACCAGAAACTGAATAAGCATGAATTTTCAGGTAATAACTATTCTAAAGTTATTACTGCGATTGAGAACAAGCAACTTATTCAGTTCGAGTATATTAAATCGAATGGCAATAAGGCTTCCTTTAAAGATGTTCAGCCATACTTGATCAGACGTTTCAATGAAGCCTATTACCTAATTTCAGTTCATGAACATAAAATTAAGCCCTTCAGATTAGAAGGAATGAAAGTGCTTTGGCCATATTCTTCTTTTAATTACTGTCCAATCAAAGATAAGCAGATACATGATAACAAGACAATTTATTATGGGGAAAAAACTAAGGCTGAAATAAAAGTGGATGGCAATGCGATACATTATTTTGAGCGTAAGACCATACTTCCTAATCAAGGTAATATTCTTAAACAAAGTGATGGTAGTTACATTGTTGAATGTTTTTATGCTGCAGAATTGGAAATACTACCTGTTATCAAATGGTGGATACCCCGAGTTCAGATTATTTCACCGATTAAATTAAAACGTAAACTTGAAAATGAGCTGTATGAATACCTCAAATAAAAAATATGTAAATAGCAAATCTTAATATTATATTCAGGGGGTGACATATGGTGTCTATACCTACAGTGCATAATGTACCTGTACTTTGATGACGACTTTAATGTAGGTGTTCTTCTGCATTAGCTTTCTTTGAATCATTATTTTTATTGGAATGGTATTTCCTAGACGGGACATTATGAACATACAGCTTAATATTAATTTATGTTTTCTAAAACAAGTGGCCGATACTCTTGAGACAGGCCTTATGATTATTGATCAAGATTATCGCATACTGCTATGGAATAATTGTATTGAAAATCATACGGATATTTCATCTGAACAAGCCATAGGTCGAGACGTAAATACTCTGCTGCATCGAAGACCTGAACAATGGCTAACCCATCAAATACAGATGGTTTTAAATGCTGGTAAGCCATCAATAACTGACGCCAATATCTTTAACGCTATTAATGATACAAGGTTACAATTTTTTCCAGAGGTGAAAGCTTTTACCTTATCGACAGACTCGTCGGGGCAAGAGTACATCTGTTTAGTTGTGAATGGGATCTCTTCATCGGCTAAGAATAATTTATTACTTCATGGTGAAAATGAAAGATTAAAAGAGCAAGTACAACGAGATTCTGCGACTCAGCTCTTAACGAAAAATTACTGGTGGCAATGTTTAATAGAGCAGTTCAACCATAGCAAAACCTTCGGCGTATCTTCTTCACTGGTTATTTTTGATGTTGATGAGTTTAAGCGTATCAATGATCAACACGGACACTTAGCGGGAGATGAGGCAATTAAAAGACTGGCTTACAGTCTCCGAAAAACGATAAGAAATAGTGATATAGCGTGTCGATTTGGCGGTGATGAATTTGCAGTTATATTGCCTAATACCAAAGTTAATGAAGCATATGCCTTTGCAGAGTTACTTCGAACAAAAATAATGAATTTAGATAAAACCCCGAATCAGCCTCAGATTTCAATTAGTGTGGGTGTATGTGAATGGACTGATGAAATAGTATCAGAAGATGAATGGTTTGATAAAGCCGATAAAGCTTTATACATTTCGAAGCAAAAAGGGCGAAACCAAACCACTGAGGCGATAAACATAGATGACGAGGAAGAAATCTTTGCTAGATAACTCTGGATACCTTCTCTGTATCTCAATCTATTTTATCAATCAGGAACACTGTAATGAAATGTACTAGTTGCCACGATTTTGTCACTGTATTCAGAATCCGCAGAACTTTCATCGAGCGTAATATTACCAAACGCAGAAGAAATAAATATAAGTGTGGTTCATGCCATGCCACTTTCTTTATTTAATGTGTGGCAGAGTGGAGTGCTAAGGTAAACGACATGTGACTGACAATACACAATTTTTAGAAAAGCTAAACAATGACATCGATATCAAGCTACAGTTTGTTGATTACGCTGAGTTAAAAGTAAATAAACATTTAGCTAAAGCAGACCAGCCAGAAACACAACACTTTGCAATTAGCACTGCATTATTAGCACTAGAAGAAGCACAAAACACAGCGACTTACTCTGCGTTATTGAAACTGTTAGTTGTACAGCTTGAAACTTACCTTACGCTACCTGTTAAAACGGTTGCTGATGATTTCCGTGCTGAAATGACAGACAATATCGCGCAAATAAACGCGCTTGTAGCTGAAGTAGAAGCTGCTGCACTTTAGGCTGCTGCAATATAGTCTGTTTTAACTTGAATGTGGCGTCATGTTTGAGTTGATGGTGTGATAAAGAATAATGATGAAAGCCTGCTTGTTCAGCAGGCTTTTTTGGCTCGGATTCTCTATTAGTGAGTAGTCATTCCAATGCTGATCACATCGGCATAGTTCACAAAGCCTTTTAAGCCACCAACTGCGCTGTAAGTCTCGTTAGATTCTAGGTAGCTCATGTTGAAGTGGTCAGACAGTTCAAACGTATATTGACCTACAGGCAAATCCGCTGCTACCGGTGCAGAAGTCAGGATATCCCCCTTGTTTAGACCGTGAGCCATCTGCACTATGCCTGTATGAACCACCGCACCATCTAGCGTTTTGATAGTCAAACGCTTAACGGCATTGGTAATACCTGTGTTAACTGGCCCCTGATTGTTGATGTACTTGATCGCAAAATCATATTTGCCAGCAGTTTCCACATTAAAGAATTTGCCGTCTTTACCTTGAAGAACATCACCAGGCTTACCAAAGTCTTTAATCACCTTAGTACCGTCCTCTAGCTCTTCGTAAGCAAACGAACCGTTTGGTTGGAAAGCCATCTCTTCTACTTCACCAACACAAACTGGCTTGCTGAGGTTAGAACGCCATCCTTGTTTGCCAATGGCCTCAGCAACAAAACAAGTGGTAGATACGCCGTCATAAGGAAAGACGTTATTGGTATCAATCAACTTACCATTCGCAAACAGCTTGATGTCATAATCATGATTTTCAATATCTAGAAGAACCTGTTCGCCCTTAATGGTCGCAGAGATAGCCGGCTCTACTGGTGAGAAGACAGACTCGTTGGTCAGGTCATACGGCATGATAGAAGTATCAACCAATGTTATTTTGCTATCGTCTTCGATAACATCACCAAGTTGAACCATAAATGAGTCATCAGTGCGAACAACAGACTCTACAGCATAACGACCCTTACCAACGGTGTCGCCCTCTGGAAGCTTAATTGTAATCTCGTGAGATACGCCATTATGCATGATGCCAGAAATGCTAATCTCGTCTTGATCGCCAAATACAACTTCTTTCATCTCAGTAGTGATGAATGGATTAACGCTGATTTCGCCTTTAACAATATCAAAGCCAAATACATCATGAATTACCATTCCGATGTAACCACCTACTGACCACAACTGACGTTGCGAGTTGATAACTGGACCATCTAGATTCTCTTGGCCATCAACAAGGTAGTCACTATGTGTGAATTTAGGCTTACCAGATAACCACTCTAGGTTTTCCATGTTAGACAGGTTTAGAGAGGTGCCACGAACCAATGAATGAAAAGCATTGTTAACAGCAGCTACGTTACCGGCTTCAACGCCAGCTCTTAAGCTGTATGCCGTAACAAATGGCCAGATACCTCTGTTGTGATAGATAGGAGTGTCAGGCTGTTGTGGGAAATACACTGGAACACCGTATTGAGCATGCGGATAGTGGCTCATCGATGACTTGGCTTGTTCAGGTGAAGCAATTCCTTCTAAAATAGCCAGAGAAATACCAAGCATGTCGTACTTATCGACTTTGATATTTGATTTGTGACCAAAAATGTAGCTCGCGTACATGCCACGTTCTGCATCCCAGAAATTCTCATTGATAGACACTTTAAGATCATCTGCTTTAGAACCTAGTTCAATTGCCTCTGCATCATCACCAAACTCAATAGCAAGCTTCTCAGCCAGTCTAATAGCCTTGTAATGCGCGACGTTAGTAGAAAGCGATTTACTTGTACCAACATAGTTCACATCTTCAGGGCTCCAAGATGAGTACGTCTGCTCACGCCAATCTAGGAATGATTGCTCACCCGTATACAAACCAAGTGTTGGGTCGAAAGCAGCAATGCGATCGGCATTGATTGTATTAACCAAAGCCTTATACGCTCGCGTAGCAAATTCCGTTCTTGCATCGCCAGTTAGAGACTGTAGGAGTTTATCTGCACCAAATGCCCAAGTCACACGGTCAGTACTGATAGGCCAAGAGCCACCTGTACCCGTATCTTGAATGATTTGCACACCATGTTGGTTTGTACCATCTCGGAAATCTGAAAGCTTAAACTCTAATGAATTTTTAACGCGTTCTGGGTCCATAAAGGCTAAAGATAGATTCGCCGCATATGACAGATCACGAGTCCAAACGTAATGCCATTTCGCACCAGTCTCAAACGCCTCTACAGATAGAGGTTGGTTATTATTGTAGTTGCCATCTTTGATTTCAGAAACGCTAAGCTGCTTCATTTCGTTGATGCTAATCGCGAAGTTGGCATCAAATAACAAACTGCCTGTGTGAATAACAGGAAGATTAGCAAGCTCTTTGACAATGATCCCCTGTTCTACACCATCGCGTAGCTCTTCCGTTGAACTGATACCGAATTCGCGCAACGCTGCCGAACTATCCTTTACTGAGGTCTTAACTGTGTAGTTAGTACCATCAAATGCTGGGAATACCTTGATGACTGAAAATTCATGTTCGGCATGGATATTTGAGCTCAAAAGTAAATCACCCAATTCGTCTTCATTGACTTTTTTGATGGTGATTTTACCGGACTTAACATCGACCAAATCTAGAATGAACTTGTAATAGCCTTTCGCTGGGAAAGTCACCATAGAATTACAGTCGGTATCGTTAGTGCAGTCATCAGTCACATCAGGCTTAGGTATCATTGTTTCTTGAACGCCTAGCTCTATGATCTTTCCGGGCACCGTCTGCTCGTATCCCCAACTGTCGTTAGCAACCTTGAATCGGTGACTACCACGATCCACTCGAAGGATAGATAGGTATGTGTTGTTGCCAACATAAGTCAATTCGTTAGATGCATCCCATTGACCATTAACACCGCGAATAAACAGTCTGTCTGGGTGTGGTGGTAGCACAAGTGGGAATGTATTGTCCGCTTCTTTTTCTGCTAGCTCTTCTAGCGCTTGTTGGTACTCAAGCTCTAGCTGCTGCTTTTCTTGAGATATCTGGCTTAGCTGATTTCGTAATGCTTGATCATCGCTATTGTTACAAGCTACCAAGCCCAGAATTGCTGCTACGACTAAAGCAACTTTCGTTACTCTCATGTGATTTACCTTCTATAGCATAGAGTGAAAAATAACTCATCAGTGAGCCATTAAAATACCTGCTATACTTTAGTGGTAGTCATGTTTGTAAGCAACTGAATTGTTTAAACAAAATAAACTCCTTGTCACGTGAGACGAAAAAACCCACCAAAATGGCTAATGCCGTTCACTTAAGGTGATAAAGCCTTGTACATGTCGAAGCAAAAAGGGCGCAATCAAACAACTGAAGCGGTAAGTATAGATGATGAGGAAGCGGTTTTTTCTAGATAACCCTAGAACGCCCTCTGTAGTTTTAACTCAATCTATTTTATCAATCCCTTACATTAATTTGTTCCTGATAAGGCTTGAATAACGCTGACACATTCACTTTGGCGTTTAGTTTAGCCGCCAATAAATATAGTCCTGCTAGTTTACGATGAATAAAAATCGCATCGACAGGAGGTGTATGCCATTGGTCTTGTCTGTTATTTATCGCCATGCCAGCTTGTTTAATACGATAAGCTAAATCAGTACTGGCAAAGTCATACTCTCCCTGGCACTGCAAAGGCTCGGTCGCGATGATAAAGGTGCTTAAAACCTGTTGCAGGTAGTCTTGATCTATATCTTGAGCAAAGAATCCGATATCTTCGGCTGCCGTTTGCATCGCAGGGCGATCGCCTAAGCTGGCGGCATGAATCAAAGCGAGGTAGCCTTGGCTAATTCCGGGTGGAATATCGCGAGTTGCACCGAAATCAAGTAATACTATTTTTTCTTGTTCGGTTTGGTATAGATAATTAGCAAAGTTAGGATCGGTTTGCATTAGTTTAAATTCAAACAACTCAGCAAAAAATAAGCGGATAAGTTGGGTTGCTATATTATCTCTTTGCGCTTGAGATTGATTAACAGCTTGGTCTATGGTTTTACCGTTAACATAAGTCATTAGGAGAATATTTTTAGTACTATTATCTGCTAATACTTCCGGGATTATAAAATGCGGATCGTCATGGAGTAATAAACTATAGCGACGACTAAAGTCAGCTTCTTGGAGGTAATCCGCTTCGACTTTAAGTTGTTTTTTAGCTTCATTGAGTAAAGAGTCTAGTTGAATTTTTTCTGGTAATAAGCCTGATAATTTTAAAAGTGTAGCAACATTGTCGACATCAGCATCGATTGATTGACGGACTCCTGGATATTGCACTTTAACTGCAAGTTTTTCGCCACTGTCGCCGTAAGCTAAATGAACTTGGCCGATAGAAGCTGAAGCGAAAGGTTTTAATTCAATGTGACTGAATTGATCAAGCCAGTCTGGTCCCCAGTTATCTGTGAGTACTCGCAGAAGTTGCTTACGCGGCATAGGCTGAGCATCAGCACGTAGTTTACTGAGTAACGCACTGAGTTCTTTTGGCAGTAAATCGCCAGCATCCATCGATAACAATTGTCCGACTTTCATGGCCGCACCACGTAATTGGGCTAGCTTATCCGCTAGGTTCTCAATATTTCTAGGTGTTAACAGTAGTTTAGAGAATGTTGGTGTTTTCCCTTGAGAAAATTGCTTAACACCCTCAAAGGCCACATTTCCGGCCACTTGCACAACTAAACTGCCCAATTTTGAAATGCGAGAAAGCTTAGAGGTCGGTACTTTTTTACCCATGTATTTTGTCATCGTTTACTCGCTACCTAAGATTGAATGCTGGTATGATTAGTACGTTATCAAGGTATAAAAAGATCACTCTGAATTGCGAACCTGTTGGAGAAGCATATATAAATACACCCGCAGGAAACGAGCTGGATGCTGTTTGTTATGTCTGGTGTTCCCATGGTATTAAAAATAGCGATTTACGATATATTCCGCATATTCGCTGGTA